>JAGGXN010000185.1 GCA_021163065.1 Archaeoglobaceae archaeon
GACTAAAATAGGATTGAAAGATCTGCAAAGAGGTTGCAAAATACTTGCCAGACGACATGATTTAATCAGACTAAAATAGGATTGAAAGTAGCGTCGATTGATTTCATAAATGCAAGGAAAGAGTTCAGATTTAATCAGACTAAAATAGGATTGAAAGTTTATTTTTCTTTATAGTGAACTTCACCTTTTTGGGCAGCTTAACATTCACACCTTTTTGTCATCATTTCTGAATTTATTATCTAGACATTATGAGTTTCTCTGCCAGCAGACCAGATTCAAAATTTCCTTATAGCTTTAGAGTTTTATATTTCTTTTTTGAATGCCGTCCTATGTCGCTAGAGATTAGCAATGATTTTAAAAAAGAGATTTATTTGGTATATACTCGGGAAAAAAGTATAATAGTAACAAGAAGAAACTTAAAACCATGGAGAAAGAAAGTAGAATAGTGGTAAACCCAAAAGTCATGGTTGGAAAGCCTGTCATCAAGGGAACAAGAATTCCAGTAGATGCTATCATTAAAAGATTGGCTGAGGGGATGAGTATAAAAGAGATACTTGAGGAGTATCCAAATTTGAAAGAGGAAGATGTTAAAGCAGCTTTGGAATATGCTGCAAAAGTCGTTTCTGGAGAAGAAGTAATGCCATTGGTGGAGAGAGTTTGACTCTGAGGTTTCTTGTAGATGGGTGCACAGGTAAAAGACTTGCAATTCTGTTAAAGAATGCAGGGTATGATGTAATTTTTGTCGGTGACTGGAAACCTTCTGCCAACAGATGAAGATATTCTCAAAAAAGCGGAAGAAGAGGATAGAATTCTAATCACAGATGACAAGGATTTTGGTGAACTTGTTTTCAGATTGAGGAGACCTTCGAGAGGAGTGATACTCCTAAGAACTTCAACAACCGATCCGGTAAAAAGATTTCAATTACTGGAGAAAATTCTACAATCTGTTGATTTAAAAGAGAAATTTGTAGTCGTGAAAGATGACGCCGTGAAATTAAGAAAAATAAAGCTATAGGGTAGCATATCAGCAGATTTTGAAAAAGAAAAGCTATCACTTCAAAAGTTCAAGAATTTCATGAGCTGTGTGCACTTTAACAGGATTTAATCAGACTAATTTTTTAAACATCAAAACTCGATAAAAAATATGCAATTCAAGACAAAACAAGATGTTAGAGAATTTGTATGGAGAAAAATAAGAGAAGTTGCGCTACCACCATTTCCTGTCTCGGGGAGAATTCCGAACTTTAAGGGATCAAAAATAGCTTGTGAAAGAATTAGAGAGCTGAACAAGTACAAAGAAAGTAGAATTGTTTTCTCAGCTCCTGATTCACCACTAAAGAGAGTTAGAGAGATAGTTTTAGAAGATGGCAAAATTTTGTTAGCAGTCAAACCGAGAATGACGGGTTTTTTAATCTTAGATTCTCTTTTAGATGTTAGTATTAGAGGAATGCTGAAGAATGGGAAAGAAATTAGAGAAAATGAACTTGAAAAGCTGAAAAGAGTTGATATCTTTGTTCAAGGGTGTGTGGCTGTGGATATTAATGGAAATAGAATTGGTAAGGGGAGTGGTTATGGAGATAGAGAGTATCAGTTGTTGAAAAAGTATGGCCTACTCAAAAATTGTTTATATGTTGTAATAGCGCACGATATTCAAGTTTTTAATGATTTAAGTTATTTAATGGAAAATCACGATGCTAAGACGGATGTTATACTAACTCCTTCAAAGATTGTTTGGTGTAAAAATGAGATTTATTAAATTAAATTAATTTACCACTCCAGTCTTTTCAACTGCAATTTTAATGTCCCCCTTCTCAACTTCGTCGAGAATTGTATATCTTTTCCTTCTTATCTTTTTCGCATATTCTAAGGCTTCAATAATTTGATCTTTCGTTAAGCTTAATTCCTTAGCTGTTGTAGGAGCTCTAATTTTTTCAAGAGACTTTTTTATCAATTCCCAGTCCCCAACTCCATACTTTCTTTCATGCAAAAACTCGACTATTATTGTGCCTATGGCAACTTGCTCTCCATGCAAACCTTCACCATAACCTAGATAATCTAAGGCATGGCTAAACTTATGTTCCGCACCACTAGCTGGCCTACTGCTTCCAGCTAAGGAAATTGCCACTCCACTTAAGATTAATCCTCTGACGAGCATTTCCAAATGTTTTATCACTTTCAAATCCAATTTGTCTGCGTAGCTTAACATCAGATTTGCAGGCATCTCTGCTATTGATGCAGCAACCTCGTTGTATTCTTCATCAACAACGTCTCTTGCCAGCCTCCAGTCTTTAACTGCTGTAACGTTTGAAATCAAATCTCCATATCCAGCCCTTAAAAGTCTAATTGGGCTGTGCCTTAATATTACCAGATCTGCAAGCACTGCTGCCGGTGGATTTGTTGAAATCGAAACGGGCTTACCACCTTCCTTAAAACTTGCTACCGGTGAAGCGATTCCGTCATGGCTCGCGACAGTTGGAATGCTTAAGAATGCAACGTTTAATTCAGTAGCAAGAATCTTGCCAACATCTAAAACTTTTCCTCCACCAATACCAACGATTGCATCGACATCAGCATAGCTTAATTTTACTGCAAAGTTTCTAACCTCGTTAATACTCGGTTTTTCAACAAAAAACCTTGAAAGTACACTTTCGGAAATTCTCGATTCAATTTTTTTCCCTGCAACTTCATATGATTTCCTTCCAGTCAATATTACCACGTTGTGCAAGCCTAAATAGTTGAGAATGTCTTTTACCCTTTTCCTTACTCCTTCTCCAAGTTCGACAATCAGAGGTATTTCAATGCTTTTCAAAAATCCAATCTTAAATTTTTTAGGCATGGCAAAAATTTAATAGCCTAATTCCCTTGCTAACTTTTCAAGTCTTTCTATTCTCTTTTCAATTGGTGGGTGGGTCGAAAACAGGGAAAGTATGCTTTCACCACTGATTGCGGGAATTATGAAGAATGCGTTCATACCTTCAACCTCCTTTTTAACATTGGGACTTATGCGATCCATTTTGCCGCTAATTTTAAGCAATGCTGAAATTAAAGCCCTAGGCTTTCTTGTTAAGATAGCACTTCCCATATCTGCAGCAAATTCTCTGTATCTGCTCAAAGCCCTTATCAGCAGGAAGCTTATTAACCATACTAAAGCGGAGATTGTAAATAGAGCTATTGAAGTCAAACCACTATCTTTTCTTTCATCACCAAAACCAAACATACCCATAAACATTGCCCAGCGCATGACAAAGAAGGCAATAGTTGATATAAAGCTTGCTATTGTAAGCACTGCAACGTCTCTATTCTTAATGTGGCTTAATTCATGGCCTATAACTGCCTCAATCTCATCTTTGTTTAAAGTCCTTAGCAATCCTGTTGTTACTGCTACAACAGCATTCTTAGGATTTCTTCCCGTAGCGAAAGCGTTTGGAATTGGGGTGTCGACTATTGCAATTTTTGGCATTGGAATGTTAGCTTCTATTACTAACCTTCTTACAATTGCATAAAGTTCAGGAGCCTCATCTTCGCTAACGATCCTTGCTCCAGTGCCCATTAAAACGAGCTTGTCTGAAAAGTAGTACTGCATGAATAGAAATACGCCTGCAAACAACATTAAGCCCATAAAGTTTACACCGTAAGCGTAGAGTATTGTTAGGAATGCTAAGTAAACTAAGGCTAAGAGGAACATCGTTAGGAACATTCTGAATGTTAATCCCTTATCTCTTATCCACTTCATGGTCTATATTAGTTTTTCAATTGATATTTAAACCATGCCCTAATCATATTCTCATATTTAGTACTCTCTTAACTTCATCAACGTTAACACTCGTATCGATGCATCCAGTCTTTGTTAATGGTATGCATTGGTGGGCCAAATTCCTCCTTGAGAGTTTCTCACTCGCCTCAGCGAGTTCTGCAAAGCAGGCAATACCAATTGCAGCTTCAACTTCATTGCCAATTTCTTTTAAAATTTTAAAAACTAGACTTCCACCTGGAACAATGTAAATGTGTTTATAGCCTAAGCTTTCAGCATAGCCAATAATTTCGGATATGCAACATTTTCCGCATCTTTTGCAAATGTAACCCTTATCTGTCAACTCTGCTTTACATTCCTTGGAGTTTCTTAAACATTGAGGTAAAAATAGAACTCTTTTTTCATAAGGAATTTTAGAGACATCACTCTCATATGATTTGTTCTTAACAAAAGTGTAGATTTGATCAACGAGTTCTTCATCTTCTCCAATAAGGGATAAAGCTTTTTTTATAGCACTCCTACTTGATAGATCTGCACCTAGGGCTGCTAATTTAGCTAAGATTTCAAGCATGGAAAAACTTTTACAAAAGGTATAAATGCTTGATGTTTTTAGAAAAATAAGCAAAAATTGCAAAAAGTTTAATTAAATTGATCAGTCTTCAGATTCCTCCTCTTCACCTCCACCGGTTCCACTCTCTTTTCCGCTCTCCAATCCTTTGGCGGCAATAACATCGTCGATTCTTAAAATCATTATTGCAACTTCGGTAGCGCTGCTTATTGCCTGTTTCTTAACTTTCAATGGCTCAATCACTCCAGCTTCAATCATGTCAACAACTTTGCCTTCGAAAACGTTCAATCCAGCATTTACTTTCCCTTCTTCGTGTGCTCTTCTGAGCTCAACAAGTATGTCAATTGGGTCTAAGCCTGCATTCTCAGCTAATGATCTTGGGATAACTTCCAAGGCTGATGCAAATGCTTCAGCAGCCAACTGCTCTCTCCCACCTAAGGTTGGAGCCCACTGCTTAAGCTTCAAGCTTACCTCTATTTCTGGTGCACCACCACCAGCAACAACTACTCCACTCTCCAATGCTGCTTTAACAACTTTGATGGCATCGGTTATTGATCTCTCTACTTCATCAACTATGTGTTCAGTTCCACCTCTAATCAGTATTGTAACAGCTTTAGGATTCTTGCAACCTTTTATGAAAACCATCTTTTCATCGCCAACAAGTTTTTCTTCGACAACTTCAGCTTCACCCAAGTCTTCAGGCTTAATGTCTCTCAAGTCTGTGATTATTCTAGCACCAGTGGCTTTTGCGATCTTTTCAATGTCACTCTGCTTAACTCTTCTAACAGCTAAAACACCAGCTTTAGCCAAGTAGTATTGAGCTAGATCATCAATTCCCTTCTGGCAGAAGACAACATTTGCTCCGACGTTTGTCAATGAGTCAACCATCTCCTTGATCATTTTCTCTTCTTGCTCGATGAATTTCTGCAGCATCTCTGGATCAGTAATTCTTATCTCAGCGTCAGTCTCAGTTTCTTTAACCTCTAAGGATGCCTTTACGACTGCGATCTTTGCGTTCTTGACTCTCTTTGGCATCGATGGATGGACAACTTCTTTATCAATCACAATCCCGTCAACAAGTTCGGTGTCCTCAATTCCGCCTCCATGTCTCTTTTCAAGTTTTACATTATCTTCATCAACTTTTATTTCTCCGTCTCTTTTTTCTGCAACCTTCTTAACAGCTTTAACAACCAAATCTGCCAGATAGTTGACTGCATATTCAGCGTGTTTACCAGTAATTGCTGTTGATGCAACTTTCTTTAGAATTTCATCATCGTTGATGTCAATCTTTATTGCTATACTATCCAGAATCTCCATCGCCTTTTCAGCAGCTAGCCTATAACCTCTGGCGATTACTGTTGGATGTATGTCAGAATCTAAAAGTTCTTCAGCCTTCTTTAGTAACTCTCCAGCTATAACAACTGCTGTTGTTGTTCCGTCACCAACTTCATTCTCTTGAGTTTTTGCAACTTCAATAATCATCTTTGCAGCTGGATGCTCAACATCCATTTCTTTAAGAATAGTGACACCATCATTCGTGATTATGACATCACCTAAACTGTCAACAAGCATTTTATCCATGCCCTTTGGGCCGAGCGTTGTTCTGACTGCTTCAGCAATAACCTTTGCTGCAGTAATGTTCAATCTTTGTGCATCTTTACCTACGGTTCTTTGTGTCCCTTCTTTTAAAATTAACACAGGTTGTCCTTGCAACGTCGCCATCTAAATCACCTCTGTAAATGGTAGAAGAGTAGTTCTATATATTATTTTCGGTTGATCTCTTTTCATCTAAGAGACTTATAAAATCCTTGGGAGAACTAACACAACTCAACTCATCTTTCATAACAAAAACAACAGAATTTATGTCTTTTTTTATGTCTTTCTCGACTATGTAAGCGGCTTTTGTTGATAATACTACGGAAACTCTACCCAGAATTTTTGCCCTTTTTTCTATCTCCTTAATTTGCTTAACCCCTGTTAGTATTGAATTGTTCTCAGCTTTAGAAACGACATCGAATGGAGCATGTTTTAAGGGATGTACTTCAACGCCGATACATCTTAGCTGTTCAACGATTTCTTCTTCTTTCTCCCTTAACTCGGGTTTTACATCTCTAAATTCTTTGGCATCTTGTACAAAATTTAGTAGGTCTATAGCCTTTATTATGTATGTTCCGAGTAACTCTTCAAGCTTTAGAGCATTCTCGATGGAAGTGTCTATGCCCTCTTCATATTTCTTTACAGTTCTTCTCGAAACTCCCAGAGCTTTTGCTATCTCTCCTAATGAAATACCAGCTTTTTCTCTCGCTTCCCTAATTTTTTCACTATCTAATTTAACATAATGTCCTCCTGGGGCTGAATAAACCATTGGGGGAACTTTTTCAACGATAAAATCGTAGAAAGTTGCAGTGTTTATTACAGGTAGGCCGTATCTGTTGTAGACAACACCTCTTTCCAAATAATCAAACTTGAAACGTTCTCCAACAACTATTGGACTTGCATTAAGCAATTTAGCGATCATTTTCATCTCTTCAGCCATTTCAACTTTTAAAGAGTCGATATTGTAAAGTACTTTTATTAGCAAAACAATTTTATCTCTCCTTGCAACTATATCAAAGCATCGAGGTTTAGTCTCAACTATGTCCGTCAAGGTAAAACCAGCCTTCTTTAGTATTTTAACTATTGATTGAACCAATACTGCTTGCATTTCCAATATAACTATGCTTACATTACTATATAACATTTTGGTTATTATCAATGATGAATGGAAAGCTTAAATTGAGCTTGCAAATTCTCAAAAAAGGGTTTAATTATTATCTAAGACTGATTGAAATTGGTTAAATGCTTTAACTAAGTTTCCTTTTCCTTAATCCTCTAATATCC
>JAGGXN010000098.1 GCA_021163065.1 Archaeoglobaceae archaeon
AAGGTAGTTGAGTTTGACAATGCGATTAAAAAAGCTCAAGAAATTATAGAGAATTCCGAAAATTTTGCCATCTATGGTATGGATACCGTTCCTATCGAGGCTCAAAAAGTTGCGATAGAGATAGCAAAAGCCAAGGAGGCATATATAGACAACAGCTCATCTTACTGCTTGGGCGATTTCGTTGAGATGGTATTGAAAAAGGAGTTGCCAACTGCTACGTTTGAGGATGTTAAAGACTATGCATACGTCATATTTTACTGGGGTGTTGATCCCCACAACAGCTTACCGAGGCACATGTCCAGATATACTTATTACCCCAGAGGCAAGAAAAGACAAAGAGGTTATGAGGAAGATAGATACTTGGTGGTTGCCGATGTGAGAAAAAGCCACACAGCGATGCTTGTAGCAAAGAATGCGAGGTTTATTCAAGTTGACGACGATTTGAAGCTTGTTGATGCTTTTATTAAAGTTATTGATAAGCAGATGCCAGAAAAGTATGCGGATGATGCTGTTAGAGTGATTAGAGAGATGCAGAAAGCTGACTTCAACGTTATAATGGGTGGTTTAGGATTGAGATACGGATTGAAGGGTAACTATGACAAATTCAAAGAGATGATAAACAAGATGAATGAAGTTGCAAAGGTTTATTTCATTCCCGCTGGCTGTCATGCAAACATGCGTGGATTCAATGAAGTGTTATTTGAAGAAACAGGATTCGTCAATAAGTACAGCTTTAAAGACGGAGAATCCTCGTTAGACTACGCATTCTTTGAGTTGTTAAAGAATGATAAGGTTGATACTGCCTTAATAATTGGCTCTGATCCTGTAAATTCACTGCCATTCGAAGTTTCAAAAAAGCTGGCTAAAATAAACACAATCGTTATCGATCCAAGAAATTCATTCACAACGCAAATTGCGAAAGTTGCAATACCATCGGCAATTTCAGGAGTAGAACAAGGAGGTACAATGGTTAGGAGCGACGGTGTTAGAGTTAAGGTTAACAGTCCATTTGAAAAAGAAATTAACGATGTTTACGTGTTGGAAAGATTGAAGGAAGTGGTAGCATGATGCGTTTTACAAAATTCTTAAAAGTTGAGGCAGATGTTGTTGTTGCAAGAAATGCATTCATCCCAGACAACAAATCGAGTAAGGAGTATTTGGAAAATGCAGCAGTAGCATTCATACAGGAAGAATTTGCCAAAGCAAATGGATTCAAGGAGAATGATGTTATCAAAATCACATCAAAGGGTAGATCAGTAAATTTAAAGGTTAAAATTTCCGACATCGCTCCAAAGAATGGAATTTTAATTCCAAATGGAATTTATGCAAGCTATCTAACAGATTTTGATGGCTTTAAACGATTTAAGGCAGAGATTGAGTTAGCTGAAGGGGATATAACAAAGCCAGAGGAAATTATTGAGAAATTGAAAGGGTAGTCATATTTTAAATTTTTTAAAGTTGGCTTACAGTGGTATCGATTCAGATATTTTTTCAGTTTTAATTTTGCTTAGAGTTTTAAGTGTCGTTTCAATATCATTATAAATTGGACTGAGTCCGTTTTTTAAAACACATTCAATAGTGTCCTCTGTTGACCATCCAAGGTTGTAGAGTAAATAGGCAGCTAAAAGGAGCCCACATACATTTAAGCCTTGCATTACGATTTCATTACCTTTTTTTAAATTTTCATCAATAGACTCAATAATTTCAATTATTTCGTCAACATTGCTTAGATTTTCGTAGAACGCAACATTTAGATTGTCGTATTTACCCTTATTATCCTTACTTTCTCTGGGAATATACCAGGCTCCTTCATTAACTGAATGTTTAATATATTCAATCCAGTCGTCTATTTCATCGTCATTAGGTGTATCGGTTATATGAAATACTCCTTTCCCTAAAAATAAGACTCTATGATTGAATGATCTACTTACTGAGTTCCTATTATAAACCTCCAAATAAGCTTCTATTGATTTTTCTATTGCATCTTTAATATCAATATCTTTTTTCGTTTTTGTATGGAATTTACTACAATTAATCTTTTTAAGATCTTTTTTATTAAAAATCATCAAATTTTCAAGTGTTATTTTTTGATTGATTTTGAGACTTGCGAGAAGCAGCCTAATATCTGTTATAAGTTTTTCTCTTGCTTCCAGCAATTTTACAATGTTTTCAGCTTTTTTAATAGTTTCTTTTGGCTCTATTCCTATGCATTTTTCAACTGCAACATCTCTTCTAAAAAATTTAGATTTAATCCATCTGCATGGATTTATGGGCCTTATAGGATACGTTTGCATAACGGCTAACATTAGAACGTTTGAATAAAGTTCAGAGATTTCGATCAACGCATTTAGGTTGTTGTAATCTCTTACCCATTGCTTAAACTGCTCAAAATTCCTATTAACAACTGTTTTATTTTGCACTCTTCTCTTAAACTCGATATATGTCGAAAAGTCAAACATCTCTTCAATGTACTTCACGTCAATGAATTCCTTAAAGTGTTCTATTAGGAAATAATTCAACTTTCTAATCAACATACCATCAACATACGATTTTTGGAAATCGAAAAGTCTCAGATCTCCAACTTCATCGTTGAGTTTTCTAAACAATTTTACAAATGAACATATTAAGTAAAAAGACCACATCAAGCTCTCTTCAAGCCTACCATCTGTTACAAACGTGTCAACAAGGTGCCTGTATTTTCTTAATGCAACAGATAGGGTATCAACGTAATCTGCCATTTTTAGATAGTATTTAGTATTTAAAGTATGTAACCAATCTATATACCTACTAAATTCTGTTTTCTTAAATGAATACCATCTTTCAATAAAAACTATCATTATTGCTAAAACACCTCCAAGCACAAAAGTGATAATTGTCATGTTTGTCATAATGTTACCTTCATACATCTTTTACGTAAAGTCGTAGATAAAAATATATATTTTACTATGTAGAATCAAAACTGTGCAAGTACCACCACGTTTTGAAATAAATGCTGCACAGAAGTTTGAACCAAAGGAAAGTGAAATTGAAGAACGTATATCACTTGCGAATGAGCTGTTATCTCTTTCTAAAGAAGATTACAAAGAGGTTATGGAAAGTAAACTGAAAGAATTGTTTAAAAATATTCCCACTTTTAAAAAAATTGCAGAAAAGATGATAGAAACAAAGGATAAACTTCACGTATGCCCGATCATTGCAAGAGTTAATGACATATACATGCACTTCTCAGCCTTTTTGAGTGATAATCTAAAAGCTCTGCCAGTTTACGTTTTTCATGAGGATTATATACCTGAAACAGGCTTGTTTATTTTTAACTTGCTATTACCAGCAACAACTGAAATGGATATAAACGATCTTAATAAAATTGCGATTGAGCATAAAAAAATAATAGAAAAAGCAATTGATGAGGTTGATAAAACTTACAAGAAGTGTATTTTAAAGATTGAACTTGATAAACGAACTCCAGCACCCTTTATAAGAATTTACAACAGAGACGGTTGCTGGACATGTTGGAAAGTATATATGAAAAAGCATCGTGAATTTTGGACGACAAAAATATGCGAGCTGCCTTTTGCAAAAAAGATTCCTTTTATTGCAACCAACGTTTATGAGTTTGTTACGCTTATGAGCGATGAAATCAATAAAAATCAAATGAAAAGAGTTAAGGATGAGTTAATTAAAAGAGCTAAAGAAAACCACAGCATTGAGTTCTCAAATGAAACAGACATTGAGATAAGCTACAGTTGGTTTATCGATAGAGGCATGTTACATGAATTGAAGAAAATAGATGAAAATACACTCTCAAGAGCTCTAAGTGACAAGATATCAACAAACGGACATAAGGCAGTATAATTTTGGGTGATGAAAATAACGTACCTACTGGAAAGGATGCAAGTAGAGACGTTGAAATAGTCGATATAGTTATGAATGAATACACCCTTAAGCTGTTCCCGAGATTTAGATATAGAGATGATACCCTTAATAAATGCGTTGTTAGAGGAAATCTGAAAACAGGGTTGATGTGATGTTAAAGATAATATTTGATGCCAAAAATTTTGAGAATTACCTCTTCAAATGCTGTAAAGATTACATTTACTTTTACCCAGCTCAGGCTAAACGAGGATTGGTAGGTGGTCTAGGAGTAACCAATCTAGAAATGAAGAAGTGCCTTTATAGTAGCAAAGGGATTTTTAAATTTTACAATTTTAAATCCTGTATTCCATTTCTGTTTTTAGATGAAACAATATATTTTGAGAGATTGTTCAAAATGTTTGGGTTAGCACCCTTTATAATATCAAACGATGGTTTAACGTATTATACCAACGCCACTGACGAAGAGATAAAACACTTAGAAAAATTAAACTATGAATTTCGAGTTGAGGAGGGTTATTGTGAATACTACGATAAAAACTTGAATAGCCTAAATCCTCTTCTACAACTCGTTATTCTCTTGCATGACGACGAAATAAAAAAGAATTATATTACTACTGCTATAAAAATGGGATTCACAACTAAATGGATCGATTTAGAAAAATTGCCTTTAGATCAGGCTGATAAAGTTTTTTCTGAGTTGAATAAAATTAAACAATTAACAAGTAAAAGCGTGCTCAGCAATTGCTGATAAGATATGTAAATGATTTAATAAACAAATCAGAATACCTCGAGTTTTTCCGAGACCTCTACAGCATCTCGTTCTCAGATACAAATTCAATTTTTGTAATCTTTCGTAACGTTTTTAATGCATTACGAAATCCGAAAACAAAAGAAAGGATTATGTATAAAGAATACCAGCCAGAACTGACAGTAACTTCCGTAGAAATTCATTTTAAGTTAACTTTACCTAGTGAAGAACTAGCTTACAAACTGTTGAAATCTCTTAGAGAACAATTCACAAATGCAGAGTTGCTTTACAAGCCAAAAAAAGAGTTAAACGAGTTGTTGTACCGATTTTCAGTTAAAGTGGATTCGGAGTTCAGTTACCACAATATGGAGGAATTCACAAAGTTGATTCACATTGTTACAGGTAACATCTTTGAGAGTATTACTCAAAAAGATCCTTCAATAAAGTTATCTCGAATGCTGATGTGGGTGAAAAAGATTTGGTTAAAAATAAAAGCTCCGCCACACTTCAAAGAGGCTATTCTGGAAAGTCTCAATGAGACCAAGTGGTTTATAACATCTATAGATGAAAGTACAATTTATGATACATACATTTTGAAATTAGAAGTTTGGTGCGATTATCAATTGTTTAAACAAAAACCATCCAGCGACATGGTGTTGCGTTCTGGAGAAGAGATAAGTGAAAGAGATTTATACGATACAGTAGCAGATAAAGAGTTTTTAAAGGATTGTATGAGGTTTTTCACTGCTTTTTCTGAAAATATTAAAAGAAAGTATTCAGACATATTGTTGATTTAGGTCTCAAGTTCATTTAGATTCTGAGCTTTCAACCATCTCTTTTGGGATCGGTATGACTATCGCCTTACTACCAATATACGATCTATGAACGGTCACAATTCCATTTCTCTTTGAATGCGCCACATTACGAATATTCACATGCTTATCCAACTCTGTTGGTGGAATATATAACCTAATAACCTCTCCACCAACATCAATAACGTCAACTATTCCATCAACCAATAGCAGTATCAAATCTTCAATATCTAACTCAACAAGCTTCATGTTACTTAATCCTGAAAACTATTAAATCGCTATTTTTCCATTCTTTTGGAATCGTTATCATGTTCATCCTTCTACCACCTTTCTTAAACTTTACATTTTCTACAATTTCCCTTGGTTTAATCATTAATATTATTTTCTCACTATCTACAGTCACTTCTACAACACCATTCTTAAGTAACTTAGCTAAGTCGGTGAGGGAAAGTAGGCAAACTTTCATAACGCTTCTCAGTTTCAAACATTAATAATTTTGTCAAAAATCAAGGGCTGAAATACTTAAAATTAATAAGCCTATTCCCTTAAATCTAGGTTTTTAGGGGAGTTTAAGATTGTGAAGTATAAAGAAATAATTCTATCAAATTTTGGCATCTCTTGCTTGCAAGTGAAACACCTTTCTTTGCCATTAACAAAAAGTTTTTCTTCATCAATGTCTATTTCGTATCTAATACCTCTAGAAATAAAAGAAATTCTTCCATTTATCGGCTTAGGAATTACTCCAGCATTAATCAACTCGATAAACAGTTTTTCAGCTCTACCCTCCTCAGATTCGAAGTATCTCTTTAATATTTCCTCTTCATCCAAACCAATAATCTCCAACCAATTGTTCTTTATCCTACAATCTCTGAAGAGTATGTCGAGCTTAATCAATTTATCTCTCTCAATTAGCTTGAAGAGCGGTATTACTCTTGTATAACCATCAGCTTTTGTTTTGCAAATGTAAACTTCTTCCGTAGGAGTCCCTTTGATGTTAATACATTCTATCTCTATTATAACCACCCACCACTCTTGGAATTAAGAGCAGCTTATCATCTTCCTTTATCTCACTCAAATCAATTTTTGTACCATCTTCTTTTATTGCTAAACCTCCAAGTCTTAGATGCTTCTCAACCTCTAATATTGCCAATTCAAGTGGCAATTCAACTTCAGTATGTCCAGCTGAACCAATTTTTTTCAGCCAAACCATACTAAATAATGAGCAGAATATGTTATAAACCTAACGGTTAATTATGTGGACGTGATAACATAACCAAAAATTTTAAAGTCTAAAAATAAACCTGAGAGATGATAAGGGATCTAGTAAAAGAACTGAGGATATTCGAGAGAAACAAAGTACCGGAAGAAATTAAGATTTTGGGCA
>JAGGXN010000054.1 GCA_021163065.1 Archaeoglobaceae archaeon
GAATAAATGTAAAACCTGATTATTTCAAGAGCACAGACCTATTCTCTAAGGAAAGGCTGGAGAACATAAAAAATACTTTTCTTTCCCTAATTAAAAGCAAAAGGAGAAGAATTCTACACAACATTAAAAAGGATATAGACTTAATTGAAGAAATGCTACATGACATTAAACGGATTAGGAATTTAGAGCGCAGAGACGAGAAGATAAAAAAATTAATTGAAATCTTAGAAAAGGAAAAGAAACCGACCATAATCTTTTCCGAATCAAGAGATACCGTGATATACATAGGAAGAAAACTTCGCGAGCACGGAAAATTTAAATTTGAAATGGCATATGGGGGCGAGGCGCCCATAGACGAGGAAACCGGAGAGAAAGTAAAGGTCGAAATCCGGAAAGAAGATATTGAAAAGAAATTTAACAACGGAGAATTCGACATTCTCATTTCAACGGACATCATGAGTGAAGGCGTTAATCTCTCCAGGGCAGACGTCATAATAAACTTCGATCTTCACTACAATCCCGTTCGACTCATTCAGAGAGATGGCAGAGCAATAAGAATAAACAATCCAAAGAAAATCACAATATACAACTTCAGACCAGACGAGAGAATAGATAAGGAGTTAGAGCTCTGCGACAGACTTGCCGAGAGAGTTGAAAACATCATTGCCACAATAGGACTTGACTTCTTAATCTGGTCTCTGGAAGAAAAGAAGATCTCAGAATTATCCGAGAAGAACAGAAAGAGAATCATAGAATTAATCAGGGAATATAAGGATCTTCTGGCGAACAAAACTCCCGAAGAACTGAAAAAGAGCATTCCTCCAACTCTTTCAAGAGAAGATAAGATATTAAGAGAATTCATAAAGTTCTGGGGCATATCCGAAGAAACTATCGAGAGCCGCGCAAAAAAGTATACAAAACCCATCTATACGGGACTGAAAAAGACAGCTACAAAAGACTATTTTATTGCATTCAAATATAGAGGAAGCATATATACGATAGGAGAACTATCCTTTTCGAAAAATCCCATACAGAAAAAACTTGACAGAGACGAGATTAAGAAGATAGAGGAGCTAGTTGCCGAGAAATGTTTAGAGCTCGACGCAGAGTTCTTAAGAGTGAGCCAACGGAGAAAAGATAAATCAACTACTGAAATAGAGAAAATCATAGAAGAAATCGAAGATCTAAAAGACATTTTTAGAGACATCGATTTATCTACGATGCCTAAAAAGTACAGAGCCGAAATCTTGAGACAACTAAAGAAAGTTAAAGATGCACCCCCGTGGAAAAGAAATGAAAAAATTAAAGAGTTAAAGAAAATATTACAAGAGAAGATCAACATTCGAGAATATCAACGTAGTCTCGAAAGGCCCCAAGTTTTGGCGGTGATAAAGTATGGTTGAATACAACATTAGATGGCTAAAAGAGAAGGGATTCTTTAAAAAGGCAATACCTCTAAAAATTGCGAACAAGAATGTCCTGGTAGATGAGGCGAACCTGCTTGCATACATGGAAGTTTCAGGCAACTTCGAAGTTAAAGAGATCAAGAGTCGATTAGCATCGCATAAAGTTAAGTATATTTGGTTCTTTTTCCCCAAAAGTGGAAAGATCAAGGTTTTCAGAAAATCTGGCGAAGTAAAATGGTTCTTTTACTCGCCTAGGATGAGAGTAGATTATCTTAAAAGCAGAATTGACAAGTTAAATTCTTTCTCACCTCAAAACATGAACATCCTATTTGACATTAGAGATGTAGTGGAAAAATTCTATTGGCAATTATGGGAACACAGACTGTCAATGGCGAGAAAGATTAAAGAGCTAAAGGAAGATGAAAACAAACTTTTAGTTGTCCAGCACTTTATTGATAGACTCATATTCTTCTACTTCCTAGCGCAACTAGGGCTAGTAAAAATAAAAAATGAAGAAAAAGTGTGGGTTCTTGACCGAAAGCGCACAAGAGAATTCTTCGATTGGATCTGCTCAAAACTAAGCGAAAGGGAACTGCAAGATCTTTTGAACAAAATATTCTTTGATGTTTTAGGAGAGGTAAACGAAAGCGGTTGGAGCTCTGAAGAGTTTAATGTTAAAGGCGAAAGATTCTTCATACATTCTCCCTGCCTTAATGGCGGATTATTTTTGGAGCAGAAAATTGAAGGAATCCCGGAAAGAAAAATCAGGATTTACGGAATCAAAAACCTTATTCTTAAAGTACTCAACAATTACAACTGGATTATCGGCGAGGAATTACCAGACGAAGAAGATGCTATCGGTGACTTAACTCCCGAAGTCATAGGTCACATTTATGAAAAGTTTGTTGTATCCTTAGAACAGATTGGAATAGGAAAGATAAAACTAAAAGATATCCAGACCGTAAAGGAACAGCTAAGATATGGACGGAAAAAGATCGGCGCATACTACACACCAGAAGAAATCACAAGTTATATCTCAATAAATACGATTTACCCATGTATCAAAGACAAATTAAAAGACAAATTTGGAAAGAATGGCGAGTCTTTATTCGATAATCTATTCAAAAAAGAAAAGTTCAGTCGAAAAGAGCTCGAAATCATAAAGTATCTCTACTTCAAGATATTGACCAAAATAAAAATCTGCGATAATGCGTGTGGCTCAGGAAGCTTTCTAATCGCTACGGGAGATATTTTGCTTAAATTATATAGTCGAGTTTTAAAGATTCTGGAAGATAACCTTTCAGAGGATAAAAAAGTTAAGGAAGTTCTTAAAAACATCAAAAAATCTCCGAGCAGAAATTATTACATTGTAAGACAAATAATTATTAACAATCTTTATGGCGTCGACATTATGGCCGGAGCGGTTGAAATCGCCAAGTTAAGATTTTGGCTCTGGCTAATCTCCCAAGTCGAACCTAGTAAAGTGAAAGGCCAGAAACTAGAAACTTTGCCAAATCTTGATTTCAATCTTATGGTGGGAAATTCCTTAGTAGGTTTTGTGGATATAGAAAATATCATTTATGATTATGCTCCAGTAAAACGGAAGGTTCGATGGGAAACCCTTACACAACTACAATGCCTACTAACTACATGGAACAATATAGAAAAAAGAGAATGGTTGAAGAATCTTGCGAAGAAAAAGCAGGAGTTCAAGACACTTCCTGCTCATAAGGCAGTTAAATTAAAGGAAAGATTAAGTCGGGAATTAAATGAGGCGAGAGATTTTCTGAATGAAAGATTCTATATTCTACTAAGGTCTAGAGGCATAAAAATCTCTAGAGAAGACTTTCTAAAGTTGAAACCATTCCACTGGGGCTTTGAATTTTATGAAGTCTTTGATCTGGAAAGACCGAAAAAGGAAAGAGGATTTGATATTATAATAGGCAATCCGCCATACGTAGATTACAGAAGCATTTCAACTTTTGAGCGTATGATTCTTAATGTGTTTTTTATGTCAACTAAGGTTCCTGAAAAGTGGAGTTTATATGTGCCTTATGTGGAGCGCAGCTTAAAAAAACTGAACAACCTTGGAAAATTCTGTTTCATAATGCCGCAAAAGTGGTTATGCTCAGATATGGGAAGAGAGTTACGTAATTTTATTTTGAATAACTTTTCATTCTATGAAATAGTCGACCTTTTGCACACTGACCGGCCTGTCTTTCAAGGCCAAAGCTACTCAAATCTTGGTTTATTCTTTATTGAAAATAAAAAAGAAAAGACGCACACTATTATAAAATATGATGTAAAAGATTATTCGAATCTTTCATCTTTTCACGGAGTTCAAGTGGACATTAATAAAATATTGCTAAAAATAGGTGGCAAAAACATTATTGTCTTGTCATTAGCGGAGAAAAAGGTTCGTGAAATAATAGAGGCCTCCCTAAGAGGTTCAGAACTCCTGAGGGAGATTGTTAAATTAGAGTGGGGTACATCAGCCTCCTATGGCAATAAGACAACTAGACAACACAAGAAAAATTTTATTCAACTTATTCAAACAAGCGACATTAAAAGGTATAACATAAACTGGTTAGGCCTTTATATCCCTAAATCTTTCTATTCTTCCAGACGAATTAGATTATTTAAGAAGGAGAAGATCGTCTTTGTAAGGAGAAGTCCTAGACTCAGAGTAGCTATAGATAAAGAAGGATTTGCTTTAGGTAAAGTCGCTTTTTCAGTAAATGATCCGAAAATTTTATTTGAGTATCTTGTAGTAATTCTTAATTCACGATTAATTGATTTTCTTTTCAAAAAAATTTTTGAAAGTCTTCATCCAGGCGGAAGTTTTCAATTTGATATACCTTATTTGAATCTTCTTCCTATTAAAATTTCCCTAGACTATCAAGAGCCATTTAAAAATCTTTGCAATTATATGCTACTATTAAAGAAAAATGAAAATCAAATAAAAGTAGAAAAGGAACTTGTTCGTTTTCTTGATGAACAAGTTATTGACTCTTTGGTTTATGAATTATACTTTTGGGAAGAGATTAGAAAGAACGGGATAAAGACAAGATTAGTAGATCTTTTTGAATCTGTAC
>JAGGXN010000095.1 GCA_021163065.1 Archaeoglobaceae archaeon
TATAGCCAATTATTCCCGCAGTAAATGCAAATTCAGCAATTGCAAGTGGAAGTTGCGTTGGAACGAAGCCGAGAGAGTAAATTAGCCAATGCTGTAGTATTGAATCGGGATTCAAAGATAGTGCAAGTTCTAAAGCAGTTGTTAAATATGTCAGTATATCTCCAAAAAAGCCTGCCAATCCGGCAGCAACCCACAGAGGTAAAAACTTCTTTGTTGCCTTGTAAATTAAATATCCGCTAAAAGTTCCAACGATACCCATTGAAACTGTGTTCGCCCCAAGAGTCGTTATACCGCCATGAGCGAGAAATGCGTGAAAGATCAAAGCTATGAAGCTAATAACGACGGTTGCAAAAGGTCCAACAACTATCGCTGCCATTGGCGTACCTATTGGGTGGGAGCATGATCCAGTAACTGGAACGGGGATGTGCCATACTGCTATGACGAAGACAGCTGCACCCATCATTGCAAGAGTGGGCAAGTATTTTGGATCCTTTTTCTGTTTTTGCTTGATCTCTCTAATGCCCAATGCAATGAAGATCGCTGAAATAAGATACCAAGTTATGCACCACTCTAGACTTAATACACCATCTGATATGTGCATTTGAAATCACCCCTTTTATTAAAGGCTCAACGATATAAAAATTTTTTGAATTATGTTCAAATATTATTGATTTAGAGAGAGTTTAGAAATATTCATAGAATCTGTCAAAGAATGTCCGAGAAAATTTTGGGCGAGAAAAAATAGTGTCAACACTCATTCTTCTTACGGCTCTAAACGAATCTAAACCGATTCAAGTAACATAGATTTAAAAATATTTTGGAATCAAAGTTCGTAAAATTTAAATATTAATAATATCAAATGACTTGCATGGTTAAACTTTACGAATTTCAAGGCAAAAGCATCCTTGAAAGAGAAGGTATACGCACCCCTAAAGGTTTTCTCGCGGAGACCCCTGAGGAAGCAAGGAGTGCTGCTGAGAAAATAGGTAAAAAAGTTATCATCAAGTCCCAAGTCCTTGCCACTGGCAGATATAAAGCTGGAGCAATAAAGTTCGCAGAAACCCCTCAGGAAGTTGAAAACATTGTAAAGGAATTACTTGGAAAGAACGTAAAGGGATATACCGTGGAAAAAGTGCTCGTAGAAGAAGCAGTAGATATCGACAAGGAAATGTTTTTGAGCATAATAGTCAACGATTCTTATAAGGTAAAGGGCCCGGAGATAATCTTCAGCCCCGAAGGGGGAATAGATATTGAGCAGCTTGCCATCGAAGCTCCAGAGAAGATTGGGAGACTAATCGTCGATTATGTCGAAGGAGTTGACAGAAAAAAGTTGTCAGAGATGCTCAAGAACTTGGGAATCGAACAAGAAATTCTCAAAGACTTGGTAGATTTTATCACAAAAACGTACAATGTGTTCAGGAAGTATGACTGCAGAGTTGTGGAAATAAACCCCATAGCTTTGTCGAGGGGAAAACTCTACGCTGCAGACTGTAAAATAACGATCGATGACTCTTCCACGTTCAGACATCCTGAGTTTGAGTTCGACGTCCCACGAGACATGCACAGACCTCCAACAGAACTTGAAAAGATAGCGTGGAAAATAGAGGAGAACGACTACAGAGGCACGGCCTATTTTGTTCAGCTCTCTAATGAACCTCCTGTAGATAAGGGAGAAGGATACGTTGCTTTTCACGGTATTGGAGGTGGAGCCTCAATGCTGGCTGCTGACACTTTGTTGAAAAGAGGTTTGAAAATAGCAAACTATGCTGACAGCAGCGGTAATCCTCCAGCCAGTAAAATATACAGGCTGATAAAAGTTATACTCTCTCAGCCCGAAATAGAGGGTTATGTTTTGATGGGGTGTGTCTTTGCTTCCCAAGAGCAGTGGCACCACGCACACGCCATAGTCAAGGCCTTTAGAGAGGAAGCGGATAGACTCCAGGGCTTTCCTGTTGTGGTGCTTATAGCTGGAAACAAAGAAAGAGAAAGCATTGAAATACTTAAAAAAGGGTTCAAAGATTTGCCGTATAGATTTGAAGTGTATGGTAGAGATTATATTTACGATCCAGAATATATAGCCGAGCGTGTAGTTGAGCTCGTAAAAGAATATAGGATGGCAAGGGGGAAGGGCCAATGAAGTACGAATTTGAAATTAGAACCGGAAGGGTGCAAATCGACCATACTCTGTGTGAAACCTGCGATGAATACGAATGTGCCAAAGCTTGCAGTTTGTATGGGCGCAACATTCTGAGAATCAAGGATGGAAAACCCGTCACATTCATGCCTCCAGAGGAAATCAAGCGTCGTGATAACGAGTGTTTGGCATGCGAGTTTCACTGTCCTTATGGGGCGGTAAACATCGAGTTGCCATTCCCTGAACTTGAAGAATACTTGAAAAAGATTGAGAGGTGAGCGTATGTCCATAATTGTTGATGAAAATACTGCGGTTCTGATTCAAGGTATTACTGGTAGAGAAGGCAGCGCTCGAACAAGATTTATGCTTGAATATGGAACTAAAGTGGTTGCAGGAGTAACCCCCGGAAGGGGTGGTGAGGAAGTCTGGGGCGTACCGGTCTTCGATACGGTCAAAGAAGCTATCGAAGCTGTTGGAAAGATTGACATGAGTGTCACATTTGTTCCAGGTCCACAGGTAAAAAGTGCGGCAGTTGAAGCGATAGAAGCAGGCATAAAGAAAATCGTAATGCCGGTCGAAAGGGTGCCGTTACACGACTCTCTGGAAATAATTTCGAGGGCTAATAAAAAAGGATGTATGATTGTAGGTCCCGGATCTCTAGGGGTAATAAGTCCTGGAAAAGCCGTTGCAGGTTGGTTGGGTGGAGAAGACGAAGCTGCAAAGGAGGCTTTTAAGCCTGGAAATGTTGCTGTAATCTCTAGAAGTGGTGGACAAACCGCCACTGTATCGTGGAGCCTTTCGAGAGTGGGCCTTGGTGTATCTACGGCCATCCATACCGGTACGGAGCCTGTACTTGGCACAACTTTGGCAGAATATGCAATGATGTGCGAAGAAGACGATGAAACCAAAGCCATAGCTGTTTTTGGAGAAATTGGAGGAGTGGCAGAGCAGGAGCTGGCCGAGGCAATAATGGAGGGGGAGGTTACCAAACCGGTCGTTGTTTACATAGCCGGAGCATCTCTCCCCTCTGGCATCAGATTCTCCCATGCAAGCGCAATTGTTGAGGGAGGAAGAGGGTCTTACGAAGAGAAGAAGAAGATGCTTGAAGACGCTGGGGTCATAGTGGTTGAGAGGCCCATTGAAATCACGAAGAAGGTAATGGAGGTGATATAATGGTCCTCGTCTTGAGATCACTGCTCTTTGTTCCGGGAAGCAATTACAGAGCCATTATGAAGACGCCGACTATAAACTGTGATGCTGTGATATTCGACTTGGAAGATGCTGTGTCAATGGAAGACAAGGAGACGGCAAGGATATTTGTCAAGGATGCGATTGAGAAACTCAACTTCCCAGATGGCAAGATGAAAGTTGTGAGGGTAAATTCCTGGGATACAGGACTGTGCGAGCAGGATCTCGACTGGGTTGTGAAGGAGGGGCTCGATGCAATTATGCTGCCGAAAAGCGAGTCGAAAGATGACGTTTCAAAACTGGACGAGTATTTGACAAAATTGGAGGAGGATCGGGGACTTGAGAAGAAGTCGATTAAAGTTATACCCCTGATTGAGTCCCACGTTGGAGTCTTAAAAGCATATGAAATAGCCAGTTCAAGCGATAGGTGTATAGCTCTGGCTTTCGGAGCTCTGGACTATTACAGAACACTTGGAAGAACGTATTTCAAGTTCTCTGAGGAGCAGTACGAATTGCTGTTTGCAAGATCGATGATAATAAACGCTGCGAAAGCCGCCGGTTTGAAGGCGATAGACACACCATTCTTTGGAATGCTGGTCGACAAAAAGGGGCTGGAGAGGGAGGCGAGGTTAGTGTGGCAGCTAGGCTTTGATGGAAAGCTGGTAATCCACCCCAACCATGTGGACGTTGTGAATGCCGTCTTTACGCCATCAGAAGAGGACGTCAAGCAAGCGGAGGAAGTCGTGGAGGTGTATGAGAAAGCAAAAACAATGGGGATGGGTGCTGCAACTCTTCGTGGAAAGATGATCGATTACGCAACGTACGTTCAGGCCAAAGAGCTGTTGGAGGTTTACGAGGCACTGATAAGGAAGGAGAAAGTATGAACATAACTGAGAGAATTGCTGAGCATTGCGAGAGTATAAAGTTTAGCGAACTACCAAATGATGTAGTCGAATACTGTAAAATTTTAATCTTGGACTTCATAGGCATACCTGTAAGGTCAAGCGATCTTGAATCCAGCAGATCCCTTTATAACGGGATTAGCGGCATCTCAAAAGGTGGTGAGTGTACGGCAATTCCGCATGGAAGGCAATTCCTTCCCCAGTACGCTGCACTTATCAATGGTGCGTATGGTCACAGTTTGGATTATGACGACACCCACAGAGAGTCGTCGATACATCCGGGAGCTTCGGTTATACCATCGATATTTGCGGCTGGAGAGGTGTTCGGTACTGACGGCAAACGCCTAATCGAAAGCATGGTTGCCGGGTATGATGTGGCGTGCAAGTTAGGCATGGCTGTGAATCCGGCTGAACATTACGCTCATGGATTTCACGGAACGGGGACTTGCGGAGTTTTCGGTGCGACAGCTGCAGCAGGAATGATTGCCGATTTGAACACTTCGGAGCTTTTAAATGCCTTTGGCATTAACATAAGTCAGGTTGCCGGCTCAATGCAGTTTCTGGAAAATGGTTCTTGGAACAAAAGGCTCCACCCCGGATTTGCAGCACACAATGCAATTCTTGCTGTGAACTTGGCAAAAAGTGGGTTTATTGGTGCAGCAAAGCCTATAGAAGGTAAATATGGTTTTTTGAACTCATATACCCACAACCCGGATCCTGAAAAAGCTATCTTGGGACTGGGAGAGAGATACGAGCTTGTGTTTACGGGTGTCAAACCCTATCCGTGCTGCCGTTACATTCATCCGGCTGTTGACATAGTGCTTCAGTTACTGAAGGAGGGGGCAATCAGTAGAGAAGAGGTCGAAAGGGTTGATGTGGAAATGGTGAGAGCTGGCTACTACATCGTTGGACATCCGCTGGAAAGAAAACAAAACCCGCAAAACGTGGTGGATGCTCAGTTCAGTATGCCCTTCGCGCTGGCAATCGCTCTTTTGAGAGGAAAATTAACCGTTGACGAATTTAACAATCACAATCTAAACGATGCAGAAGTTAAAAGAATGATGAAGAAGGTAAATGTAAAGCACAGCGAAGAGCTGGACAGGGACTATCCTCAAAAGTGGCCTGTGGTCGTGACGATAAAAACGAAACACGACAAATTGGTGGTTAGAAAGGACTATCCCAAGGGTGAACCCGAGGATCCCGTTTCTTTCGAGGATGTTGCAGAGAAATTCAAGTCTCTTGTTAATCACAAATTGGGTGAAGAGCGGGTAAATGAAGTGTTGAAGATTGTGAGGAAGTTGGAGAAACTTGGTGATGTTCGGGAACTCACCGAACTTTTGATTGAGGAAAAATGAGGAGGTGATAAGATGGCGGATGTTCAAGTTAACAAAAAAGAAAGTAGGGAATACGATTCTTCTTGGGGGTATAAAAGGGCAGTTTTAGGTTTTGATCAACTTAAGCAGGCGGAAGTTGTTGAGATAATTATGGAGAAAGGGCAGAAAACTAAAGCACATTATCACACAAAAGTAACCGAGATGTTTTATGTGGTGTCTGGAGAGGCCACGATTTTGGTCGAAGATGAAGCCAAAACACTTCGACAAGGTGATTTCCTGTTATTGCCTCCGACAAAGAAACATCAGATAGTGGCTAATGAAAGTGGAACGTTGATTGTAGCTGTGAAGACTCCGGGTGACGAAGAAGATAGAATTTTTTTAGATGAGGGGTGAATCCAATGGAGTTAAAATGTGGTAAGTGCGGAGTATATGCTTGTTATACAGGAGATCTCGAAAAAAAACCAAAATTTTGTCCAATGGATCGCGAAAGTGAAATATATGATGAAACGCTCAAAAAGTATACGGAGGATGGGTTGATTCGGGAATTGGCATTGAATTCCGCACGTATCGAGGCCAAGGGCTATTTGAAGTGGACAAGAGTTGAAGAGACAATAGAGTTTGCGAAACTCTGCAACTTCAAAAAGATCGGAATTGCATTCTGCATAGGATTGCGGAATGAAGCCAGAATCCTTGTTGACGTCTTTGAAAAAAATGGGTTTGAGGTTTATTCGGTAGTATGCAAATCCGGTTCGATTCCGAAGGAGAGAATCGGGCTTAAAAAAGATGAGTTGGTGAGGCCCGGAAATTACGAAGTAATTTGCAACCCAATTGCTCAAGCAATGCTGCTAAACAAGGCGGAGACGGATTTAAATGTGGTTTTTGGTCTCTGTGTGGGTCACGACTCCCTCTTCATAATGCATTCGAAAGCACCGGTAACATGTCTGGCTGTAAAAGACAGGGTTCTGGCACACAATCCGATGGGCGCAATTTACGCGTCACACCATTATTACAAAAGAAAGCTGTATGAAGAGCATAAGGAGTGATACCGGATGATGCAGATATCTTTGACTCCTGCGGAATCCAAGAAGCTAATAGCGAAGAGCTTGATGGAGTTGGATTATCTACGAGAAGCACTGAAAAATGGGATCGTACTTGTCCACCCAAGCAGCACTACCTATTTTTTGTATCAAGAGATAACCGGCACACTTCCAAGCGAAAACTGGGTCTGCGGTGTAGTTGTTCAGAAAGGTGCATGCATTAATAGAGATATGCTGGATGAACTAATAGTAGATACAATTAAAGGTGTTTCAAAATATCCCTTCTGGATTTTCGAAAAAGGTAAGTTGTTAGAAGAGTTTGTACCAATTTCTAAGCTTGTGGAAATGATGGGTGAGGGAGATGTTTACGTAAAGACCGGCAACGCAGTCGATTGTAACGGAAATGTTGGTGTGCTGGTAGGTGCTCCAGATGGTAAAGGGACTGTCGGAAAACTGTACGAAGCTTCCAAGAAGAAAGGATTCAGAGTGCTTATACCAATAGGCCTTGAAAAACTGATACCTTCGGTAGAGGTTGCCTCAAGAACTACAAATCCGGCAAAAGTAAGGTACTCCACAGGAATGCCTTTGAAGTTGTTTCCAATTAAAGGTCACGTAGTTACGGAGATTGAAGCAGTTTTTCTGCTTACTGGAGCAAAAGCTACCCCAATAGCAGGCGGAGGGTTGAGCGGTGCAGAAGGAAGCATGACTCTGGTGGTTGAAGGAAGCGATGAGCAGCTGGAGTTGCTCAAAAAAATAGTTCTTGAAATTAAGGGCACAGAACTTCCGAAAGTCTACGTACCAGATTGCGAAGAATGCACTTGGAAAACGTGCTCAATCTACGATTTTGAAAATTTGTCGAGGTGTTTTAAATGAAGGTTTACCACGATATTGTTGTAGTCGGTTCAGGACTTGCCGGTTTGAGAGCTGCAATTGCTGCTGCCGAAAAAAACAGGAACCTGTCTGTAGCAATAGTTTCTAAGACGTACCTGATAAGATGTCACAGCGTTTGTGCTGAGGGGGGAATAAACACCGTACTCCGGGAGACAGATGAATTTGACACTCATGCGTGGGATACGGTTAAGGGTTCAGATTTTCTCGCTGATCAGGATGCTGTGGAGTTTTTTGTCAGAGAAGTTCCGACTGAAATCCTGCGCCTCAATAGCTGGGGATGCCCGTGGAGTAGGGATGATAGCGGTAAAATAGCTCAAAGAATTTTGGGTGGACACTCATCCGGTAGAACCGTTTTTGCAGCAGACAGAACAGGTTTCCACATCACCCACACGCTTTACGAGAGATTGCTGACATATCCGAATGTAGATAAGTATGAGGAATATTTTGTGACGAACTTAGTAGTAGAAGATGATACCGTAAAAGGCATCGCGGCTATAGAACTTAAGACTGGCGAACTCGTCTTTTTCGAAGCGAAGGCGGTGATACTTGCAACCGGTGGGGCTGGAAGATTGTATGGTTTCACCTCCTGCAGCCACATAGTTACCGGAGATGGTACGGCTCTGGCCTACAGAGCTGGAGTTCCGCTTAAGGACATGGAATTCGTTCAGTTCCATCCGACTGGCTTAGTTCCTGCTGGAGGTGTTCTAATTTCGGAGGCTTGCAGAGGAGAGGGGGGGTATCTGCTGAACAAGAACGGCGAGAGGTTCATGGAGAAATATGCGCCCGAAAAAATGGAGCTTGCACCACGTGATATAGTTGCAAGAGCAATATGGACGGAAATTCTCGAAGGCAGGGGATTTGACAGTGATTACGGGCCTTATGTGGCACTCGATCTGACACATCTTGGAGAAGACAGGATTAAAGAAAGGTTACCGCTAATCAGGGAAGCCTCAATAAAATTCGCAGGAATTGATCCTGTGGAGGAGCCGATTCCCGTAAGGCCCACCGTCCACTATTTCATGGGTGGAATTCACACGAACAGCCGTTCTGAAACACCTATAAAAGGACTTTATGCTGCAGGAGAGTGCGCATGCGTCAGCATTCACGGAGCCAACAGACTCGGTGGGAATGCTCTGGCAGAATGCCTAGTCTTCGGAAGGGTTGCAGGAGAACTTGCGGCTGAATACGCCTTGAATGCCAAGCAGGGCAAGATCTCTGCTGAGTTCAGGCAGAAGGAAGAAAAGAGAATCTTTGACGATCTGCTTGGTAAAAGCGGTGATGAAAGCCCGTATCAGATAAAGAAGGAGCTCAACGAGACGATGGAGAACTACTTCTGGATTTTCAGAGAAGGAGATGGGATGTTGAAGGGCGTAAAGAAAATACAGGAACTCAAAGAGCGGTACAAAAACGTGGAAATCAACGACAAGTCGAGGGACTTCAACACCGATCTGACTTCAGCGATCGAAATCGGCTACATGCTTGATCTCGCAGAAGTGGTGGCAATCGGAGCGCTCAAGAGGCAGGAGAGCAGGGGAGCCCACTACAGGCTTGACTATCCGAAGAGGGACGACGAGAACTGGCTGAAGCACACTCTCGCCTACTACACTCCCGAAGGGCCGAAGTTTGACTACAAACCAGTGAGCATCACGAAGTGGGAGCCGGTGGAGAGGAAGTACTGAGGTGGTGTGATGGTTGAGTTTAAAATCAGGAGGTATGATGGCGAAAAATCGTACTGGCAGAGCTTCGAAGTTCCTGCGAAGAGGGGGATGACCGTCCTCGAAGCTCTATACTACATCAAGGAGAACTACGACTCAAGCCTGGCTTTCAGAGCATCCTGCAGAATGGGCATATGCGGTAGCTGTGCAATGAAAATAAACGATAAGCCGAGGCTGGCTTGCGAGACGCAGGTTTTGACGCTCGGCAACACTGTCAAGGTTGAACCGCTTGACAACTTCAAAGTTATAAAGGACCTCATAACAGAGTTTGACGGGTTCTTCGAGAAACTTAAGGCTGTGAAGCCCCATCTCATAAGAAAAGATGACAACTACGCAGAACCGAAAGAATTGCTGCAAACCCCGGAGGAGCTGAATGAGTACTATGTTTTCACCCTGTGCATCAAATGCGGGGCATGCTACTCAGTATGCCCTGCAGCGGCAACTCTCGACGAGTATCTAGGTCCCGCTGCCATGACAGCAGCCTACAGATTCTGTGCGGATAGCAGGGATGAGGGGCAGAAGGAGAGATACGAAATAGCAAGCTCTCCCAACGGGGTGTGGAGATGCCACCTTGCAATGGAGTGCAGTGAAGTCTGCCCGAAGAACGTCGAGCCGGCCAAGGCGGTGCAATTGCTGAGAAGAAAGACAGCTTTCAGCATGCTCAAAAGCCTTTTGGGGTGGTAAAATGGGCGTTTCAGGCTGGTTCAGGTTTAAAGGAAGAAGCCTTTTCAGCTGGGCCTTCACATTCCAGCGACTGACGGGAGTTGTGCTGCTGATCTACCTGCTTGCCCATTTAACCTACCTCTCAACACTCCTCGACACGACGGGAGCAACATACGAAAGCATGATTGCCATCACCGTTTCAAGGCAGTTTCTGATCTTCGACATACTGCTGATTTTATGCGGAGTTTTTCACGGCGTAAATGGCTTCAGAATCATCCTGCACGAGTTCGGAATAGCTTACGGATACAGGAAGCCTTTGCTGGCAATCTTTATCGTGATAGCTGTTGTGGTATGGCTGTATGCCAGCTACATCATGTACTCTCTAACAGGTGGTTGAAATGGAGTCGGCAAAGAGCGTTATGGAACCTATAGCATGGATTTTCCAGATGCTCACAGGACTGGTAATGATTCTGCTCATAACGCTACATTTCTACGTCACTCATATGACGTCTCACGAGGCGCTAAAGTATGCTGAGGTCGTCAGCAGAGTTGCCCAGCCAGAATTCAAAGCAATGTATGCGGCTTTGTTACTTATAGTGTCTTTTCACGCTTTTAACGGTCTGAGAGCAATACTTCTTGACACTAATGCAGGAATGAGGGGAAGAAAGACCGTTAACGCCCTGACAACACTTGCCTTCCTTCTAGCCTTCGTTTACGGGCTTTATCTTCTGTTTTCAATTTAATTTTTCGACCCTGTTCCCCATACAACCACTAGGTAAATTTACCACCAACTAGTTCCCCTATAAAATTATTTTCCGGAAAAGACAAGAAAAGGTTGATTTTGGATAAAATGCTTAGCAGTTCTATCGCTTCAAATGTTCGTTGGAGGATTTATTTTTTAAATAAATTTATCAATATTTTTAAATTCTTTGAAATCAACAAGAACCTCGTTGATCTTGAGCTCCGGATTCAGTCCTTTTTCGTAAAGGGGGGCAAGATGGTTCACACCGGCGAGAACTACTAGCAGAGCTTTTTTGTAGGCGGGTAAGTTTAGCTTGTTATCCATCGGCGATGAAATCGTTAGCATCCCCGTTATTCCTCGGGCGTTTGCGAGCATGATCTCTCTTTCCACGGATTCATACGCGTATTCATTGAAGCTCTTGACAGCCGTAACAACGTATCCATTACCAGTCCTCGCGACTTCGTAAACCGACGTGTAGCCACCCCTAATGAACAACAGCCCTGGACTTATCGTTGTTCCGCTGTAGTTAATCATCTCCGTAAAGCCTACTGGCTCTGAATCTTTATACTGGAGCAATCCAGCGAACTCACTACCGAGAACAACCCCGACATTCAGCATTATTACGTTATAAATCGTACTCGAAATCGTCCCTATACCTACCTTTCCCTTTGGAACTTCAATTATGCCTAGACTCTCCTCCTCGTCTACTATTGTAATCAGCCTTGACGTCGTAAGACCTGCATCAGCAACAGTTTTCATAAGTTCTAAGCATTCATCGATTTTAACTTTGTCCACGATCGCTAGGTTTGTTGGGACAGTACCGTCTAAAGTGTATAAATTAAAGGTCGAGTTGAACATGTTATACTCAACGAGTTCTCTGAATTCTCCAAGTCTCTCGAACACCGTGGCGCGTTTCAGCGTTTCCATTCCTTGCTCCGTAATCGTTGCTTTGGAGGAACTCATCTTAATGTAACCCTTCTTCGTTAAGTTCCTGATGTACTTCCTGATCGTTTTCTCGCTAACGTTGATTCCTCTCCTGTTGAGAAGCTTAGTTATCTCCCGGCAGCTAAGCGGCTTATCGGTCTCCACCAGAGTTTTCAGAATTTCTATCTGTGTCTCGCCTTTTCCGATCATCATTGCTATCTTTAGCTAACATCGCTTGTATTTATCTTTACTTCTCTCTCTTCGAGACGCAGAGCAAGTTTTTGTGTTCGTTTAATGCCGACTATAGTTACTATCAGAAGTATCGGCGCCAACATCGTCGATATTGTCTTCTCTGGGTGATAGAGGGCGGCCAAACCAAGCGCGATCAGCACACATCTTACGAGTAAATCTACGACTCTGTTGTTGCTGAGCTTGCCGAAGGATCCGAGAGTTACCGTTAAGCACCCAATGAGCACGATTCCGAACGCTACAAGCATTTGAGCCCCCGGCTTAACAACGAGATCTGGCCAGCTGATGACAGTGAAGATCAGAAGATACATCGGAAGTATCCACTTCTGAGTGTAAAACGCCGTCTTCACGAACGATGTCTCGGCTATTCTAGATGTCACAGCCGCTATCAAAGCTACGGGTGGTGTAAACTCTGAGATCGCTGCTGCAAGGAATATGAAGAAGTGGGCTACCCATGGGTTGATCCCAAAGTATGTAAAGTAGGGTGCAACGAGTACGGCTGTGAGAATGTACACTGCCGACGGCGGAAGTCCGAACCCGAGGAAGAATGCGAAGAGGAAGCCTAAGGCTACTAGGTTGAGTACGTTCTCCTTTCCGACATCCATCAGCATCATTCCAAGCTTAAGCAGCCACCCGCTGACGGTGAAGAGGTTTATTAGAATACCGAGGACTGCAAGGAGCAGTAGAATATCTGCCACTAGGATAGGGTAACTCTCTATGGAATCTCTCAGACACCTGACGAGATCCCTGACCTTCTCTTTGAGTGAGTGGTCGCGGAATATTAGTCGAAGGGTCGAAGCTATTATGATGAATACGAAGACGGTCATAAGGGCAGCTCTTATCTCTGGCCACCAGAGCCCACCCATTAAGTAAATGAGGAGGATGAGGCTAAAGAAAAATGTGGCCGTGTTAAGCTTGTCGAGCATCGTTACTTCTCTGATCTGAGAAATTAGCCTGCCAGATTTGATTTTACCCGGTTTGACGTATTGGAGTGTAAGTAGGTACACTGTTAAGGCTATGGAGATGTAATATATGAAGCCCAAGACGAAGCCGCGGACTATAACTTCGAAATAACTCACACCTAAGAATTCGGCCATTAGGAAGGCTGCTATTGCCATAACTGGCGGCATCACTAAACCGCCAAGAGCCGCACTTCCTTCAGTAGCTGCTGCGTATATTGCTGGGAAGCCAACTCTTCTCATGGCCGGTATCGTGAACTGTCCTACGAGGGCAGAGTCTGCTGCTCCTGAACCTGTGCACATTGCGACGGCCATCGAGCTAACAACGGCGGTTTGAGGAACGAGTGTTGGTTTCTTTCCAAGAGTACCGATGATCGTTTTGATCAGCGACCTTTCTACTTTGAAACCCCTCGCAACTCCCATTAGAAGTAGAAAGGCCCCAATTATGCCAACTCCAACCTGGGCATACGTTCCGAACATTCCAAGCTTGACTTCAACGGTCGACGAAGTAACGATTCTTTCAAGCGAGATCCCCGGACTGCGGAGAAGGCCGGGAAAGTGTTCTCCAAATAAGCAATAGACTATTAAAAGAATCATCAACCCAAACAGTACTTTATGCTCCTTTCTAGCATACTCTAACATTAGGAGCATGAGAAGAGAGCCTATGACCTTGTCGAGGAAAGTGTATGACCCTGCTCGGTAATAGATTATGTTCATATAATTCATTGGTAAATATATCATAAAAAATATACATAAAACTATATAAAGCATACCGATTACGTATTGAAGTTTTCCGAAATTTGGATAAAGTTCACCATGTTTTAATTTATCTAAAACGTAAATTATGTAAGCTAAGGGGACTAAGGCAAGAACCCAAAACATTGCTCCCATATATCCCGTAAGGTAATAGAAGACCGCACTAACAAAATAAGCCAGACAGAATGCGAAAAGTGCGAGAGAAATAAGCTTGTTATTATTTTTAACCTCTTCTTCCATGCAACCCCCCCAAATAAAAAATTAGGAATTTACTTGGCAATGTAATTGTCCCAATCGCTCTCCCAGAGCCCCTTCTCCTTAAGGTACTTCGCTAAGCCTGGGTGAATCGGAACCAAACTCGGATCCGCTGATTTAACACCGAGATATTGGAATTTCGCAACGTCCTCAGCTAGCGGCTTGAGTCCTGGATCGACGTTCGGAAGGTTATTGGCATTCTCTTCAAGTGCCTTGAGGATTTTATACACGACATCTTCAGAAACCTTTTCACTGGCGTGGTATCCGAAGTAGAATGGTATGGCATAGATCTTACCTTCCATCTCTGGATCAACTTTCTTTGCATCAATTTCGACTACCTGCAGTCCAGCCTCTTTAAGTTTCTTGAGTTCCTCAGGACTCGGGTTGAGAGGGACGAGCTTACCCTTGCAGCTGATCATGAGTTCCTGCCCCCACGTGGGCAGTGATGTCCCTGCGGTTGTGTAGAGGGCGGTAGCGACTATCGTCCCTTCTTCGAGAGCCTTGCAGACGAATTTTGAGTCCACTTCCACATGGTTAGGCTCTACACCAACAGCTCTAAGGGCTCTCTCAATGTTTAGGTGGTTCATGTATCCGGCTGGGGTCAAGTAGACGGGTTTGCCCTTTAGGTCGCTCCAACTCTTTATCTCGTCTGCCTTCTCCTTTGGTATTAGTAGGAATGTCTCCATTGTGTAGACCCAGAGCGTCTGGACAGGCATCTGCTTAGCTTCGGACTGGAATCCCTCGAAGGGTCCAGTAAAGCCATACAGCCTGGGGAATACAAGATCAGCTGAATATACGAAGTCAGACTCCCCCTTGCAAAATCCCTTTATAGCTGCTGTCGTCGACGAGTAAGGCTTTATTGCAATTTCGTATTCGGGCACCTTGACTTTTATCACATCTACGAGCCCGCTGATAACTCTGTATCCATATGAACCCGGATCTGCTGTGGCCCAAGAGAGAGTCTTCTTAGTCTCCTCTCCCCCAGTAGTCTTTTCTGGTCCTACACAGCCGGCAATCAAGACGACAATCACAGCTGCGATCAGCACAGCTAACAACTCCTTTTTCATACACATTCACCCCCTAAAACTTTATTTCGATTTTTCGTTAACATTTATCCTTATAAAATTTTCGGAATTAAAGTTCGAAAAAAACTTAATAAGGCTCTAAACAAATTTGCGGAGTTGTGCAGAATAAAAATGGATGTGGGAGTAGCCTGCTAAGGTGTTGTACACAATTGCTCCATCGTATCCGTCTTTAATGCCTTTTCCATCCACTTTAAAAGCAAATCTCACATCTTCATCGGGCAAAGCGTAGCTATAGTGAAATTCATGCCCTTTGAAAATGCCAGCAAAAAACGGATTTTTAAAGATAACTTCGCCATTAACGTACCCTAAAGCCTGTAACTTTTTTGTAAAAACTATATCGACATCTAAAACGCCAGCCATCTTTTTTGTTTTACCTTCAATCTCAATTTTTCTCGCTAAAAGCATCATTCCACCACATTCAGCATATATTGGCTTCTCACTCAAGGCCTCCTTTCGTATAAACCTGGAAAATTTGTTTAAATTGTAAAGTTCTGGATAGCCTCCGCCAATATAGTATGCATCACAGTCAACCATTTCCCCTTTAAGCGGGGAGAAAAAGATCAAATCTCCAAAGTTAGCGAGTATTTCGAGGTTGTCCTTGTAGTAGAATGCAAAGGCTTCATCAAACGGAATTCCAATTTTCTTGTTTTTTGCTTCAATTTTCGATTTAGTATACTCTGTTTTGAATGCATTTTTGATTTTAGAAACTTCAAGTATTTTATCGATTTCAAAATAATTTTCACCAACCTCAGCAAAAACTTTCCAGTCTTTCCTTGATTCCATACTCAAATGTAAGCCGAGATGTCTGCTTTTAATTTCTAAATCACCAATTCTTGGCAGTATTCCAAAAACGTTGTAACCTTTGTTTTCAAACACCCTCTTCAACTTCTCATGAAAGGCTGTTCCACCATTGAATACCACTCCAACAACGTTCAATTTATCATCAAAATTTTTGTATCCTTCAAAAAGGGCTAAGGTTGATAGAGACATTCCTTTTACGTCTATAACTAATATTACTGGCAAATTCAAAATTTTTGCTACATGAGCTGTCGATGCAAATTCTGAAAGTTTGTATCCATCAAACAATCCCATAACACCTTCAACTATTCCAACGTCCTTGTTTTCCATCCATTTTGAAAAAGATCGTCTTACACCATCTTCACCCATCATGAATGCATCGAGATTTACAGCCCAGTCACAAAATGAGTAGTGAGAAGGATCAATGAAGTCTGGACCAACCTTGTAAGGCTGAACTTTGTAACCTCTTTTCTTTAAAGCTGCTGCTATGCAAACGGCAACCGTTGTTTTTCCAACACCACTATGCGTACCAGCAATGACGAATGCGTGCATAGGCAGATTAGACAGCAATTTTATTAACAATTGCCATATCGCAAAAATCAAAAAAATTTAAATTGAATACAAGATAACTTGTTTGATGCCATCAATAATGATTGGCGGCACTTCAAGTCACGCTGGCAAGAGTTTGCTTGTTGCAGCTTTATGTAAGATTTTCAGCAAGATGGGGTTTAATGTTGCCCCTTTCAAAGCCCAAAACATGAGTTTAAACTCATTCATAACAAAAAATGGAAAGGAAGTTGCAATAGCTCAAGCCTTTCAGGCTGAAGCTGCTGGAATTGAGGTTGATGAAAGAATGAATCCAATTTTGTTAAAGCCAAAGGGGAATTTTACATCACAACTCGTTGTCATGGGTTCAGCAATTAAAGATGTTTCAGCAATAGAATACTACAAAGAAATTGACTGGTTAAAAAGCGTAGTAAAAAAAGCTTTTTACGAGTTATTAGATGAGTACGAGATTGTAATAATTGAAGGTGCTGGTGGAATGGCTGAAATAAATCTTTACGATAGGGATATTGCAAACATTGGAATCGCGAGAATTGCAAAACCGGATATCTATTTAGTTGGTGATATCGAGCGGGGAGGTGTCTTTTCTTCCATCTACGGTACTTACAAGCTTTTACCAGGTGATATTTCAAAACTTGTTAAAGGTTTCATTATAAACAAGCTGAGAGGCTACGAAAGCATTCTTGAAAGTGGAATAGGGCAGATTGAAAGGCTCATGAACGTGAGATGCGTAGGTGTTTTACCATATTTAAACTTCCCATTGCCATCGGAAGACTCACTAAGCATTGAAGATTGGAAGAGCAAAGACAAACTCATCGGGATTTTGAGACTCAACAGAATTTCAAACTTTACAGATTTCGAGCCATTAAGGTTTATTGGAATAGATTTTGTCAGCTTAAGTAGATCATTAGATGATTACGAAATTGTGATAATTCCTGGAACAAAAGATAGTATTGCAGATTTGAAGGCTTTAAAAGATGCTGGAATGGATGAAAGACTAAAGCAAATTGCAGGTAAAATTCCAATTATTGGCATTTGTGGTGGATATCAAATATTAGGCAAGCAAATTATCGATAATGGTGTAGAGCACGGTTTTGTTAAAGTTAAAGGCCTAGAGCTGTTAGACGCGGTAACAATTTTTGATGAATATAAAAAAGTAACGGTGCAAACAAAAAAGAAAGTTACTGGAGATGCCGTTATAGTTGATAAAATTAAGAATGAATACGTCTGGGGTTATGAGATACATAAGGGTAAAACTGTATCAAAGAAACCTCTGTTTGAGGATGATGGATGTTACAGCAATGACGGTATGGTTTGGGGGAGTTATTTACACGGTTTGTTTTGGAACGAAAACGTTGTTAAAGCTGTTTGTAAATATCTAGGTATCAAATTCCAAAAAACTGAGAGTGGGATAAACAGATTAGCCAAGGTTGTTGAAGAGAAAGTTGATATCGAATATATTTTGAAAAATGCAGGTTTAATTTAGGTTTTTAACCATCCTTATCCACTTTCCCCAACTTCCTTTCTCAACAAACCCATTTTTTTCGTAGAATTTCCTTGCAACATTATTTTTAGCACCAACCCAAAGTTCAATTAAATTCTTACCTCTGCTTTTAGCATATTCAATTCCCTTTCTCAACAGCATCTTGCCAATTCCCATATTCCTCCACTCTGGATGTACAAAAAGCTCGTGAATTTCACCAACCGCAATGTTATCAAAGAAGCTTATCCAGTTTGTATCACACGCAATAAATGCTATCGCCTTGCCTTCATTTTCAGCAACAAAAAATCCATTTTCATCTCTTTTCTTTAACCACTTGAAGTAATATTTTATATCTTTATTTTTTGTATAAGCATACTCCTCCAAACCCCTATATGCTAGCTTGTACAAGTTTACAAATGCTTCTAAATCGTTATCTCTCACTTTTCTTATCGCTACCTTCTTCATCTTCTATTAGACTTGTCTCTGATTCTTAAAAATTTTACATTCAGCAGTTTTATTAACTTCAACAACAAAAGATCTAATGTGATAATAAATTTCATGGTTCTAAATACAGTTTGGAATGTTGAAAAGATGGTTGAAATTTTGAAAGAAAGGGAAATAGATACTATTTTTGTAAACCTTCCAGTTGAGTTTGAATCGTACCTTAAGGATTTGCATTTTAAAAGTTTGCAAAGAATGGCAACGTTTTATATGCACGATTTGGAAGCTTTAAATCCTCTAATGAATTTAAATGTTAAAATTTACTGCTACAAAGATGGTAGTCATAGTAAAAAAGAAAGGGACGTTACAACTAATTTATTAAACCTCGTTTTAAAGGCAAAACTTGGAGTTGTGAATGTTGAAGAGTGGAAGGAAACCATAATGGAAGATTTAAAGGCAAATAAGGAATTTGCTGAATATGAGGCAATTAGAATTATTGAAAGACTTGGAAATAAAAATGCTTGTTTAAATCTAAATGAAAATGTTGAAAATTTTTTAAGGAGAGAAGGCTTTGAAATTGAAAAAATCTGGCTTTATGACTTTAAAAGACCCATAGACAGGCTTTATGAGCTTGTGAAAAGAGAAATGAGAGGAGAGATTATCGATGACAAAGAATTTGAAAGGTTAATTCACGAACATGTAAAGTTTATCGATACTGTCATTGAAATTGGATACGATGAAGCTTGTAAACTACTTTGGTAAAAAATAAAAATAATAAATTTAAAATTTCAAAACTCTTGCAGAAACCGTTATTGGATCCCATACTGGTGTGAATGGAGGTGCGTATGCCAAATCAGTAAAGAATAGGTCTTTAGTCGTAAATCCTGCTTGAATTGTCGTAGCGAATACGTTAACCCTCATTGTAACCATTTCATAACCAACAATTTGCGCACCAAGCAGCTTATTTGTCTCTTTATCGGCAAAGACCTTTAGAAAAGTATCTTTAGCCCCAGGATAATAGTGTACCTTTGTCTTAGCTTTAATAAAAACCGACTTTGGATTAAAACCAGCCTCCTTTGCCTCTTTTTCATTTAAACCTGTTTTAGCAATCTCTAAATCAAAAAACTTTGTTATCTGAGTCCCCAAGACCCCTGGAAACTCTATGTATCCTCCAGCCATGTTTACTCCTGCAACGTATCCCATCTTGTTTCCCGGTGGAGCTAAAGGGATCCAAACGTTCTCTTTCGTTATCATATGCTTGCATTCAGCACAGTCTCCAGCAGCGTAAACGTTCTCAATGTTTGTTTCCATTCTTGAATTTGTCGCTATAGCTCCAGTCTTTCCAATTTTTACACCTAATTGTTTGGCTAATTCAACATCTGGTTTAACTCCAATGGCGATGACAACTAAATCTGCTTTGTATTCTCCCTTATCAGTGATAACTTTCTCAACCTTTTCTTTTCCTTCAATAGCCTCTATCATCTCGCTAGCTCGATAATTTACTCTCCTTGTTACTTCATTCTTTATAATTTCTCCAATCTCTTTGTCAAATCTTGGCAATGGGTAATCGTACTTACCAATTAGTGTAACTTTTTTGCCAGTTGCAACAAATGCTTCAGCCATCTCTAAGCCTATGTATCCCGCACCAACTATCACAACATCCTTGGCATTCTTAGCAGCTTTCTTTATTTCATCTGCATCTGGAGGTAAGTCAGCTGTAAAAACGTTTTTTAAATCGATTCCATCAACATCGGGAATTTTTGGAGAAGCTCCAGTACCAAAAAGAAGTTTATCCCAATTATACTTTTTCTCCTTTCCATTTTCCAATGCTCTAACAAAGCCATCACCGACTTCAACAACCTTTGAATTCAAATGCAAATCTATGCCCCTTTCTTTGATAAAGACCTCCGGTTTGTAATACATCAAATGAGTTGCATCGGTCACCAAATCCTCAACGACGTAAGGAATACCACATGGAGCGTGGCTAACAAAGGATGTTTTTTCAAAAACCCTAACATTCCAGTCTTTTTTCAACGCTTTAATTCTTGAGGCAGCCGTCATTCCTGCAGCTCCACCACCTATGATAACGATGTCCATTTCATCACCAATTTTTATTAACAAATTTTCAGATTTATAGCTTTCGAAAATTTAATGATTAATAGTACTTTATTGTAAAAAATTTAATTGCCAAAACTTTGTAACTCGCAAATTAGGGCTTAAATTCAAAAAAGAAATAAGAATCAAAAAATAAATCATCCCTTTATTTCATGCAACTTCTCAACAAGCTCTGGAACAATTTCAAATATGTCTCCAACGATTCCGTAGTGGGCAACACCAAAGATTGGTGCTTCTGGATCTTTGTTTATTGCTATTATTAATTCGCTGTCCTTCATACCCATTACATGTTGGAATGCTCCGCTAATGCCTAAGGCTAAATAAAGCTTTGGCTTCACAATCTTTCCTGAAATGCCAACTTGTCTATCTTTTGGCAACCATCCATTGTCTATGACTGGTCTACTTCCTGCAACTACGCCTCCAAGCAATTCTGCAAGTTCTTCTGCAAGTTCAATGTTGGATTCATCTTCAATACCTCTACCAACCGCTACTATTATATCAGCCTGTGAGATATCCACTTCTCCAACTTCTGGTTCTATGTATCTAACAAACTTCCTTGCTGGTTCTTTTGATGGTTTAATTCCGGAATCTTTTATTTCTCCATTAACTTCACTACCTTCTTTGAAAACACCCTGTCTAATCGTTAATACACAGGTTTCTGCATCCTTAAGCTTTAAATCGGTCATCAATTTACCTTGGAAAATATATCTCGAAACTTTAATTCCATCTGAAGTATCAACAGCAACAACGTCCGTTACAATTGGAGCGCTCATCTTCGCTGCCAAGTACGGAGCAAATTCTGAACCGCATGAAGTGTTACCTATCAACACAACATCTGGCTTGTTGTTTGCAAATAATTGCAATAAAACATCAACATACAGCTCAGGATTATAGTTTTCGAGACTGTCGTCCTCAATCTTCCAAACAACATCTGCATA
>JAGGXN010000053.1 GCA_021163065.1 Archaeoglobaceae archaeon
TGTAGGCATTGCTATGTTTGGTGCGGCAGCATTGCTCAGAGAAGTTAGGGTCAAAAAGCCACCATAAAGATTAAATTCTAAAAACACCTAATTTTATTATGGCTAACATTGAACTAGCATTTGCGGAAGCAAAAAAATTATTGGGAAGACCTGACATACACGGAGTAAGTAAGAGAGGAAACAGAATTATTATTTATGCAGATAAAGGAGCTAGTGTTCCAGCTATGATTTCGGGTATTCCCACAGAGGTTATATATACAGAAAGATTCAAAGTTTCAAGGTGAGTTTATGCCAATTTCTCCAGAAACTGCAGAAATCTTAAAAGAGAAAGGAATAGTTGGGGTTAGTGATCCGCAAGGAAGGCCAATAAGAATATATGTAGAAAGTGAAGAAGACCTGCTCAAATTACCTTCAACAATTTCAGTTCAAGGAGTTAGCACACCAGTTCAAGGAATTGTTATAGGAAGAATTTATATTCAAAAGTATTCAGGAAAATACAGGCCTGCCCCGGGGGGAGTTTCAATAGGACATAAAGATATAACTGCGGGAACACTTGGTTGCGTTGTAAGAGATAAAAGAACGGGAAGAAGAGTGATTTTAAGCAATAACCATGTTTTAGCACATTCTAATTTAGCAGAAGTTGGAGATGAGATATTGCAACCTGGGAAATATGATGGAGGCACAATAGATGATACCATTGCAAGATTAACAAGGTTTGTTAAAATAAAAACACCTAGTGAAGGTTACAATCTTGTAGATGCAGCAATAGCAACTCCTTTAAGCGATGATTTAATAAGAGATGATATTTTAGATATTGGGATGATTTCAGGAGTAGGACTGGCTAAAGAAGGTATGGAAGTGCAAAAAACAGGCAGGACAACAGAGCACACTGTTAATGTAATAATGGATACAAATGCAACGATAAAAGTATATGGCTATCCTTGGGGCTTTTCTATATTTGAAGAACAGATTTTAACTAGGGCTATGTCTTTAGGCGGTGATTCTGGTTCTGCTCTACTAACTAAAGATAATAAGCTTGTGGGTTTATTGTTTGCAGGATCTTCTGCAGCTACTGTTTATAATAAGATTCAACATGTTTTTTCTTTGTTGGATGTAGAAATTCCATCACCAAAACCCAAAGTAAGATGGCCTATTTTAGTAGGACTTACGGCCACTCCCTGGTTATTTAGGATGTTCGAAAAAGAAAAGTTTGGGTTTTAAAAACTCCATCTGTTGTAAAATTTTTCAATTGCATAGTCTGTTAGCCTAAAATCTGAAAAAAAGGGTTCAATGTAGCCTTCCTCAACCATTCTTTTTGCATATTTATAAGCTGTTTTATCTGAAATTAAATTAAAATATCTCTTAATTGCTCTTAACAAGCTACGGCGAGTTATAACTCTATTTTTATAAGGGTCTATTTTTTTCTTTTTCATATTAAAGAAAACTGTTTGAAAAAAATCATCTATTTTGCTCACTGGTTGCCACCTTGTCAGCTAAAAACACCAAATCCTTAACACTGAGCTTAAACTCTTTTAAAATCGTGTCTTTTAATTTTTGAGCTTTTTCTGCGGCTATGCGATTTTGCTCTACGGTTGCTGAAAAATGTGCTTTCTTCCACTTCTTTATCAATTCTTTAAGCCTTTCTGATTTTTCTAAAAGCTCTAATTTCGCTTCCCTTTCTTTTTTAGCTGTTTCTTCAAGAGTTTTTGTTAAAAGTGTTCCAGAACGCAAGCTTTCTTGCAAATGTTTTATTCTTTCTGTTTCTTGAGAAACTACAAAATCGAGCCCATCTACTGCGGCCATTACTTGTGCTTGAACCCAACCAGAAAAAGAGAAACCTCTAAATCTTTCTCTCCACCTTTTGTAAAGGTCTTCCTCTATATAAACAGGAATCATCTTTTTGCCCAATTAAGCCCCTCCAGATAGTTCCTTAGTGCTTCTTCAACAATTACTCTTTTTTTCTTTCCTGTTGCACGTTTGAATGCATTTAACTTTTCAAAAACCTCATCATTGATTTCTACAAACAGTTTTTTCATTCAATCACCTGTAAAATATATATAAAATAAATTTAAAAAATATATATGTTTTGTTTTCCGAACTCTAAATGATTTGTTTTGTGAAATGGGTAATATTAATATAATATTACTATTACTTTATATATATGCGACAATATTAATCCAATATTGTTTTGATATTAATTAAATATTTTTAAAAAGGTATTAATATTATTGCATATATTTTGATATTAATATTATATTAATATTACCTTGCTTAAACAATTGTATATTTTCTTGCTTCCGATAATAGGTTCTAATAGTTTCTATTAGAATTTAACAGTTTTTAGTGTGTGCTGCGTGTGTGTAAAGCAAAAAATATTTTAACAGAAAAAACCTAAATTTTAGTATGACTGTAGGTAGCGGAGATTATGCTTATACAACATATTATAAAGCAACTAACCTTGTTGCTTCTCCAGAGACACCAATAGTGTTTAAAACTATTGTTGTTCCCGGCGGAGTTGAAAAAGGCGGATCAATAAATAACCCTAATCCACAAGCATCCTTGTGGAAAAATTATGGTTCTGCTCATGTTTTTATTGATAAAATAGATAAAGAGCATTTAGTTTATTCTTGGAAGATGAGCGGAACGGATGTTTGGACTTCAAGAGATCCAATTGATTGGGAGAGATGGGGCAAGGAAATTTCATTGCCTTATGAAAAATTGAAGAAATTTGGTGGCGGACAGCATAAATTATATATTGCTTATACTGCTAAAGCTGATTTAACTCGTCCAGATGCTCTTGTTGCACGGCAGAGGTGGGTTGATACAGGGAAATGGCAGAAATACGGTGAGCTTATTCCAAAAAGTATTTTGAGAGCGGAAGGAGATAATTGGAATTATGAATACTATTGGCTAAATTACAATCAGTTTGTTGAATTTCAATTTCCAGAACCAGCAATAGATGTTATCGAGGGGAAAATATATCTTTATTTTAGGCCAGACGGATATTTACCAATTTACATCACACCTGAAATTACACCACCCGGACCTACACCGCCTAAGCCAGAGTTTAATATTTTGCCAATTTTAATGCTTAGTGGAGCAATTTTATTAGGGTATGTTGTAGCGAGGCGATGGCTATGGAAAAAATAAATTGGAGAGAGTTGCTAAAGATAGGTGGGGCAATAGGTTTTGCGATAGGAACAACTATGTTACCAAGGCGAGCAACAGGAGTGCCACCAACACCGCCAGAACCTACTCCACCAGAGCCAACACCACCAACACCAACAGAAAACCCTGTTAAAAATCCCAGCTTTGAGCAGGGACTTGACTACTGGGAGCAAGTAAGGTATGCTCCGCACCCAACAAGGGTTGATAACTCCCCGGAGCACCTTATAGAGGTTTCCAAAGAATATGTTACACACGGACGATACAGCTTACACTTACGTGCATGGAA
>JAGGXN010000146.1 GCA_021163065.1 Archaeoglobaceae archaeon
CCAATTTAACAACATTTCGTTCACATGTTTGCACTCTTAAATTAAGAGTTTCCAAGCTTATATATTTCCTCACGTGTAAATTAGCTTATGGAGGAAATGAGAGAACTCGGTAGTCTTGCCTTAAAGCTTGAAAGGTATAGGTATAATATAACGGGATCTCTCGCATGGGTGATTTTTGGGATGCTCTTCGGTTCAGCTATTGCAATGTTCAACGGAATCACACTTTTGGTAGGTTACTACTGGTCGATAATGACAACATGCTTAATATCCGCTGGATTGATTGGAGCTGTGATATACAGAATGTTTCTTAGATTTACACCACCAATTGAGGAGACACGCAAGAGATGGCGTAAGGGATGGTTCCTCTTCTTCACGCCCTTTATTGTCATCTACATACTTCCGAATTTCTTAAACCTAACTCAGCTTCAAGCATCTTTATATTATTCCTTAGCTTGGTATCCTTCTCTCGGTATCGGATTTTTGCTTACTGGAATTTTTGCCGAAGCAAAAGATGAGATGCTTGTAACAAAATCATTAACTTGTGCCGGGATCTCTATTCTCGCAAGCTCGATGGCATTCGTGCCTCTCTCAAAGTTGGTAACAAACTACTACGGAGTTGTTGCCTTAGGACTTATAGCAACTTCAATGATGCTCTTAATATACCTCGGAGTCTTCTTACTAACATTTTTCAGAGCAAGCAAAGCCGTTTTTGAAATATGATCGAGTTCGACGAAGAAATATTCAATCCCAAAAGATTTGCAATAATGACAGTTCTATTTTTATTTAGAAGAGTCACAGAAGGTGATCTGGCAAAAACCACCGGAATTCAGTGGGGTAGTCTAAGCACGCATTTGAGCAGATTGGAAAAGAAGGAGTACGTAATAAGAAGAAAGTCCATAACAAAAGAAGGCATTAGGACTGTTGTAGAGATTACCGAGGAAGGTTACAAGAAGTACAGCAAAGAGATAGGGAAGCTGGAAAGAATTGTTACATTGATTCAATCTAAGCGTTTGTCTGGGATTAATGAAATCAGCCATACATCGTAAAAATCAATCTTACAAACAGCCTGTAATCTTTCCAAGCTCCTTTATCCTGTATCCCAGCTCCCTGGCAGCGTTAATAGCTTCCTGATCATTTTGAATCTCTCCCTCCTCAAAGGCGATCCCACAAACTCCTCTATTCGCTGGAATCATCTCGTGCTTTAAGAAGAATGCGTTAATAGCCGTTATTGCGCTCTCGATTCCGTATCTCCTCCCTACAGCTATTGCACCACCAATTTTGTTCCTCAGCCTACCCCTTATACACCAAGTTCTGTCCATAAAAGCTTTCATTTGGGCTGAAACGTTGTTAAAATAGACCGGAGAGCCAAGAACTATGACATCGCTTTCGAATAGCATTGGATATATTAACTCCATGTCATCTTTAACGACACACTCTTTGAGTTTCAGGCAAGTCCTGCACGAGCTACATGGATTTATTTCGTAATCGGACAGCTTTATAAACTCTCCCCCTGTTACGGATCTCGTTATCTCAAGCAAGTAATCTGTATTGCTCCTTTTTCTCGGACTCCCGGATATAAACAGTGCTTTCATGCTATCAAACTAACATTCTCCTTTTTAAGAATCTTTGGCACAATCCTGAAGAACACGCTCGCCATCGGCATCTGAACCATGAAGCAGGCTATAACTGCTAAAACGACGTTTGAATGCGGGAATGCAGCTATTGCAAGAGCTATGGCGATTGATAGGTTCTTTGTTGCCCCACCGTAGATGACCGGGATCGAGTTCTCGTAGTTCAGGTTTGCAGCCCTTGAAATTGCTGTGCCGGTAAAGAAGAGCAGAGTGTAATAGATAACGGCAACTACGAATGCTGAAGAGATTATGCTCGGGTTGGAGATTATCCTGCTCGCCTGCAGTGACGCAGCGACGAAAACAACGCCGAGAGCTGCCATACCCGACAGGACGGGAAAGAGCGGTCTGACTTCGTCAATCTTCTCCTCCCCTGCCGTTTTGATGACTGTCTGCCTCGTCAGGAAGCCTGCTGTTAGCGGCAGGAAGACGAGGACTGATAGGCTTCTCATGAGAAGTGAAACGGGTATTTCGACGTAGGTTCCAACGAGAAGCTGCAGGGTGTAGGGAACTTGCACAACAGAGATTATCAGCGTTAAAGCCTGCAAAACTATAGCGAGAGGAACGTTTCCGCCAAGCAGTCCGGTCCAGGCTGCGTTCATTCCTCCCGGTGGTACAGCGCCAGCCAAGGTGAAACCTGCCACGAGGTTGTGATCTGCGAGGAGAAGATAGGATGTTGCGAAGGCTATAATCGGGGCGACGACGAGGATGTTCAGCAGTCCGAGAAGAAGCTCCTTCGGAGACCGGAAGACCTTCACGAAAAGGCTGAAACGGGTTGGAACGATCATGACGTATATCATGACGAAAACGAGAGGAATGACAAGGAAGCTCAAGTTGATCTTCGTATAGTAACCAAACGCGAAGCCGAAGAAAATTGCTGCAAAAACCCAAACGGTCATGTATTTTCTGAAAAACATGTTGAATCTCATCAATTTGCTTTTCTTTGCCATCACACCACCTCAACATCTGTGAGAATATGTATTAGATTGCCTGGAATGGCAAACAAAACTTCATCGTCATTCAAAACGTTTCTACTCCCTCTACATCCAAGGGAAAAATTAGGTTTCCCGTATTTTACAGGAATGGCTATAATCTCGCTGCAGGATGCAGTTATTCCATTAAATTCGGCATTAACGATGTTACCATTGTACGCTAAGGTTTGTGCAATTAACATGGCAGTCTTTGGAGTGGTAACAAAAACAACAACATCTGGATTTGCTTTTGCCTTTTCAAGTGGCGAGAGGCGTATTCCAAATAAATTCCCTTTAAAACAGGAAATCTTGGAGACAAGTTTTTTAGCAGCCTTTTTTGAAGCAACTAACCTCTTTTCATACAAAATTTTGATAACCTTGTTTTTCTCTTCACTTCCTAAAACGTATCTTGCAACAGGGCATGTGAGAGATGAAACTGGAAGGATAAAGTCTGAATTCTGAGCTTTTATTATTGCTATGCAAATTTTTGGGAGTGGGTGGATCTCTCCCCTTAACTCATCATCCTCAAAAATAAGGTTTATTGAGACGGGTTTGCAGTTAAACTTCCTCTTAATTTCCTTTGCAATTTTTGAATTGTAGTTTTTTAAATTGTTTTTAAACATTATCTAATCACCTCGAAGAACAAACCTTCTCAATTGGTTGTATATTTTTCTCAACATTCCTACTACTAACGCTAACAACAGAATACCTACAATGCGAAGTATATAAACCTTTAAAGATACATTTGCTTGCTTTTCCCACATTTTGTATCTCCAAATCTACAATCTACGTTTTTTCATCTCTCTCTTTCTCGCTCTTTTCTTCCACCGCCTGTAAGCTCTCATGATTGATGGAAGAAAGAGCAAAATCACCAGAAAAATGATTATGGTTGCCAGTAAAGCGTTCATTCCTATCTCACCACCAGCACGGGCTTTTTCGCATGTCTCACCACATTTTCGGTAGTTGAGCCTATCAGCTTCTCAAGCTCGCAACTAAGCCTTCCACATCCGTGAGAACCCATAACTATAAGGCTGACACCTTCACTTTCCGCAACCTTCAGAATTTCCTCCCAGGGATTGCCAATTGTGACACGTCCCTTGACTGAAAACCCCAAGCCTTCGAGCTCCTTAATGTCCTCTTCCATCTGCTTTCTCGCCTTCTCAATCAGCTTCTCATCCAGCTTCTCAGTTTCCGCGGCAACATCCTTTCCAGCCCACGCAAACGCCTCCTTATAAGCCTCTACAATTCCCTTCTCCACGACGTGGAGAATCACAACCTCTTCGCTTCCAGCTTCTTTTAACTTCTTCAACATAATCCAGAGCTTTTCTTGCGGGCTTCGAAAAGTCTGTTGGATACAAAATCTTTCTAAACACTTAAACCACCTCTTTTTGCTCGGTAAATTCGATAAAAAGTCACAGCCGTAAGCATCTGGAAGGCAAATGCAACGGCTATCGGCAAAGCCGTTAGCGTTCCAAAGGACATGATTGCGATTGCCAAGGCGATTGGCAGGTTCTTCATTCCGCATGAATATGTGATGGCAATGTTCTTGGCCCTATCAAAGAGTCTGCTGCTCAGGA
>JAGGXN010000106.1 GCA_021163065.1 Archaeoglobaceae archaeon
AAACAAAGCGTTCTAAAATTTCTCCGTTGTTTAATTTCTCATCCATTTGTTTCTATCTTTATTCTTTACTTACTAACCAGCAAATTATGTATCTAATCTATACGAACTTCTCTGATTTTTCATGGTCACTACAAATTTTCCTTGGAACTCTATTTTCGACTCGATTAAAAGCCATTTGGGAAATTTAAAGATGAACTCCAAAAGGCCTTAATGATTTCCTGAAAACTGTTTCCCCTAGTTCTTATCGAAGGGTGATTATAACTGCTCTCTCTTTCTGAGATTCTGGCAATTTCCACATCTTTAAGCCTTGGTGACATGCTGGTGATTGATTCTATGTTTATGTTCTCTCTTCTAAGTTTTTCAACAACTTTCAGTGGGATGTTTTCGTCAGCTATGAATTTCATACTTTTTCGGCATTGTTTCTGAAGTTTAGCAAACCCCTCAAAGTTTTTTTAATTCATTTTTTAAATCCTAAAACTTTCACTTTTCGCCTACCACTCAGCAAATCATTCATCAGACACAGTAGTCTTTTCCAATTAAAGTATACCTGATACAAACTACAAAAGCTTAAAAGCTTCCTTTACAATTTTTCTTTATGAAATGTTTTGATACCCATATTCATTCTGAAGGTAGGAGTATTGAAGATCTCACAGCAATGTCAAATGAGGGAATTAAAGCAGCGATAACGTGTGCATTCTATCCAATAAAACCGATGTATCAGGAAACTCTAATCGATTTGTTCAGAAAACTCATCGATTTTGAAAGTTATAGGGGCAAAAAAGCTGGAATGGAAATTTATGCTGCAGTTGGCATTCATCCGAGGTGTATTCCGCCATCCTACAACAAAGTTCTTGATGCGATGGAATCCATAGATTCCGTAGCTTTTGGAGAAATTGGATTGGAAGAAGTTACAAAGGAAGAAGTTGAGGTTTTTGAAGGGCAACTAAAGCTCGCTAAGAAGATTGACAAGCCATGTATAATCCATACACCTAGAAAGAACAAACTGGATGTTACGATGAAAATCCTTGAAATCCTTGAAAAAATTGGCTTTCCTGAAAGTTTGGCAATAGTAGATCATGTAAGCGTTGAAACAGTTGAGATTGTGGTAAAGAGGGGCTATATTGCCGGTTTGACGGTACAACCTGAAAAGTTGAAGAGCGATGAAGTTGTGTTGATTGTTGAAAATTATGGCTTCGAAAACTTTGTCCTCAATAGCGATACTGGGTTTAGTGAATCTGACATGTTTGCCGTTGTAAAAACAGCCGATATTTTGGCTAAAAAATTTAATAAAAAGGATGTTGAAAAAATTGCTTGGAGTAATGGAATGAAATTTTTTGGAATTAATTTATAATTAATTTATAAAGCTTCTAATCTTCTTTTTAACCTACTTAATCTTTTTTATGGTCTTCTTCATCTCACCACTCCGATAACCTCTGAATGAGCCTCTTTTCTCTAAAATCAAGCTTAACTGTATTGAGAGGAGTGCAACAAAGGTTCGCCACACTTAATATTATAGATATAAACCTTCGTGAATCCACTTTTTTATTCTCCTAATCAAATAAATAACTTCTAATTACCTTTCAGGTAGTGGTTGTCAACTTGTGTATATATGTGAAACTTTTTTAGCAAGGCTTCATTGAATGCTTTTCTAGAACATCCAGAATTCTCATGCTATATGTAATACACATGCTCATCCTGCTAAGTTCCCTAACAGAATATGTACTCTCTATAGAGTATAGTTATATTGCGACAAACTTACTATAGATCTGAACATACACAAGTTGCGTTGATATGTTTAGATTATTAATTTGATTTTTATATTATCATTAGGAACGTTCCAAATGATAATATATACGTTTTCACCACACTTTTTACATTTTAGCATTGTACCTACGATTAAGGGTTCTCTAGTTTTCTAATTATCTAATTATCCACGTATTTCCTCCGCACTTCTTAAATATATTTCCATCGTCTGCCACGGAATTATAGGAGTTTTCTCCGTCCTTTACCACCTGAAGCATTACTTTTATTTTTTTACTTTTTCTTATGGATTACTTTCTTGGACCCATCTGGGTAGTGATGCTGGGTAGCTTCTGCACTTCTGGTTGTATAATGAACGTTCTCGTCACTTCTGGATGTATGCCATCCAGCTCCAACACCATATTTTTTTAATCTTTCAGTATACTCATCGTATTCTTTTCCTCCCATTTGAATCACCTCCGGTCATACTTTGGTTTTTGAGTATTTTAATTTTATTTCTTTCCATTGCTTGCAAGTGGTAAATTTAACATATACTTTAAAACATTCGAAAAGTGCACAGTAACTTGCACGAAAAGTTTAACTACTTATTTAAATACGATCAACCAAAGAATTGTGCTTTCAATTAATCGACAATCGACAGAGACATCTTTGAGTCGTGATTGTCCTTAAGATGTTCGCTGAATTGAGATTAAATGGATAAGGTTTGTGGAACATCACAACTCCTTTTTATTTCTTCAATCTGCTTTTGCTCCAAATTGAATATGATCTTAACCAACTCGATTGCTATTTCAACATCAGCAACCTCTTCAGCAATTTTTTTGTAATCTGGCTTGTGTCTAACAGCCTTTGAAATCTCCTTAATTAGTTCGCTAGCTTCTTCAACAAACACCCAAAGGTTTTTGTTTACTCCCCACTTTTCAATGGCTTTGCTTAAAATGTCTTTCATAGCTAAGATAAAATCAAAAGCTTAATTAGATTGTCGTCAAACTGACTCTGTGAGACCAAGTTTAGATGAATATTTCATGGAGATTGCGAAAGTTGTTGCGAAAAGGTCAACTTGTTTAAGACAAAATGTTGGGGCTGTAATTGTTAAAGATAAGAGGATTTTAGCAACAGGTTATAATGGGGCCCCATCTGGCTTGCCTCACTGCTTAGAAATCGGTTGTTTAAGGGAAAAGCTAAATGTACCATCGGGAGAAAGGCAGGAGTTATGTAGAGCCGTTCATGCAGAACAGAATGCAATAATTCAAGCTGCAGTGCATGGTGTAAGCATTGCTGGAGCAACTTTGTACACAACTCATCAGCCATGTATAATGTGTGCAAAGATGATAATAAACGCAAAGATCGTAAGGGTAGTTTATGGAAAGAGGTATGCTGATGAAAGGGGGTTGGAATTTTTAAAAGAAGCAGGTATTGAAGTCAAGTACATGCCCTTAGATGAAGGTTGATGGTGTGCCGATAGTTATGTAAACTGCTTTTTTATTTCCGACATTTTTTATCTTATGTGGAACGTTGGATGGATGCCACAAGACATCTCCCTCTTTCATGGTGTAGATCTCGTCCCCAATAATGCATTCTATCTCTCCCTCTAAGAGAATCCTTACCTCCTCACCTTCATGTTCATAAACATTTGTTTCAGCTCCAACATCCAATTCTGCTTTTAATACTAACAACCTCTCTGATTTTGATTTTGTTCGGTAAATTATTCCATCGTAAGACTTTTTCTCCAACTCCTCTTTGGCTTTTACAAGCTTAGCTATCACAATTACCACCATTAAAAATTAAAGATTTTTTAAATAAAACATTTTCGTAAGTTACAAAGGACGTGATAACATAACCAAAAATTTTAAAGTCTAAAAATAAACCTGAGAGATGATAAGGGATCTAGTAAAAGAACTGAGGATATTCGAGAGAAACAAAGTACCGGAAGAAATTAAGATTTTGGGC
>JAGGXN010000035.1 GCA_021163065.1 Archaeoglobaceae archaeon
CCTTCAATTTTTGTATCGCAGTTGTTAACAACAGTAGCATTTACTTTTTTGGCAATTTTGTCTGCAAGTTTTCCACAACCATTACAAAGGATGATTTCTTGTAAGCTGTGCATGCTCCGATTAAGCATTAAAGTAAATAAATTTTCTAGTAATTGTAAAACTTGTGAGATTAACGGTCAAAATATTTTATTTTTAAGATAAAATTGACCTCAAAACTTAAATATCAAAAGCTATTAAAAAATTAGTGAAGCGGGGTGGGGTAGCTAGGAAATCCCGGCGGGCTCATAACCCGCAGATCCGTGGTTCAAATCCACGCCCCGCTATATGCATGTAAATCGCTACCCCATTCCACTATTTTGGACGATAATGTTATTTGCTGTTTATTTGACAAACTGATGTGGAACCTCCAGAAGACAAAGAAATGGAATTAAGGGAGCATTTGGATGAATTGCGGAAAAGAACAATTAGAATTTCAATTGCACTCGTAGCTGGAATGGCTGTTGTGTTTATGAATTCTGGAAAGTTAATTCAAAAATTTTGGATGGACGTTTTTCATGAAAAGCTCAATATATACGTTTACTCTCCCACTGAGTGGATTCTTGCAGAACTAACTTTTTCCTTTGTCGTTACATTTTTTATAATCTACCCGTACATTGTTTACGAAATTTATCAATTTGCAAAGCCTGGATTGTATGCTCATGAAAGAAGATTTTTGAAAATCTTTCTTCCGTTCTCATATATTCTATTTTTAATTGGTTGCGGTTTGGCATACTTTATTGTCATTCCAAAACTATATAGCCTTGCAACAATGCAATACCTTGGAGCTAGTCCTTTTTTATCCGCAAAAAGAACTCTTTATGGAGCTTTTAAGATTTTCATGGCTTTTGGCTTAGCGTTGCAAATTCCAGTTGTTGCCGTAATAGCGGTTAAGCTTGGAATGATATCTTCAAAATGGTTGAAAGACAAGAGGATTGTAGTATACATTGCCGTATTTTTATTGGCTACGAACATTACAATGGACATAACTGGGTTGAGTCAAATTATTGTTTTAGCATTAGTCGTAGTCATGTACGAATTAAGTATAATAATTTCAAAATTTATGGAGAAAAACGAAGAAAAAAGTATTTAATTTGTATCTCTTTTGCATTTTTAGATGCGCATAGTTATTGCCGGTGCTGGCGAAGTTGGATTAAACTTAGCCAAGGCTTTATCCGAGAAAAATGAAGTTTACGTTATCGATAAAGATGAGGAGAAGATAGAGTATATTAAGGATTTGAATGTTGAGGCTATTAAGGGAAATGCTGCAAATTTAGAAATTTTAAACAAGGCCAACATAAAAAAGGCGGACATCTTCATTGGAGTTACTGGAAATGATGAAGTAAATTTGCTATCGGGCTTAGCGGCGAAAAAATTCGGGGTTAATAAGACAATTGTTAGAGTCGGAAATCCTGAGTATGTAAACAAACCATTTGTTGTAAATCATCCCATGGGATTTGATTTAATTGTATGTCCACAATTGGCTTTGGCAAATGAAGTTTCTAACCTGATAACGATTCCAGGCGCAATAGAAGTCATTTCCTTTAGTGGTGGGAAGGTTGAGATGGTAGAATTTGTTGTTGAGGAAAACTCTTCAATTGCTGGCAAAAAAATTGCAGAATTAAATTTACCTCCAAATGTTATAATTACTGCTATATGTAGAGAAGACGAACTAATTTTACCTAGAGGCGATACTGAAATTTTGGTTGGAGACAAGGTTGCTATTGTTGGTAAGCCTGAAGATTTGCTAAAAATTAGAGGATACTTCGGTAAGCCAGTAGTAAAAAATGTTGTCATCTTTGGTGGTGGAACAATTGGAAGTTACGTTGCAAGAATATTGGATAAAAGTAATTTAAATATAAAACTAATAGATTCAAATCCAGAGGTCTGTGAGAATTTGTGTTCGATATTAAAAAGAACGAGAGTGATTATTGGTGATGCAACCGATCTTGATTTTTTGATTGAGGAGGAAATAGGAAAATCTGATGTTGTCGTTTCAACAACAGAAAGTGACGAGAAAAATTTGCTGATATGTCTTCTTACAAAAAGTCTTGGGGCTAAAAAGGCAATTGCGAAGGTTGAAAAGGGAGTTTATGTGAAATTATTTGAAAAAGTTGGCATAGATGTTGCTTTAAATCCAAGAAAAGTGACTTTCTATGAAGTTATGAAACACCTTAGGTTAATGCAAACTCATACGTTGGTTGATGTAAGTGGAATGACCATTTTGGAAATAAGTGTTGAGAAAGAAGACCTTTCTGGAAAAAAGATTGCAGAGATATCTTTGCCAAAAAAATCAATAATTGGTGGTGTACTTAGGGGAGAGGAATGCTTAATTCCAAAGGGTGATACAACGCTTAAGATGGGGGACAAGCTTTTGATATTTACAACTTGGGACGAAATAGATAGAATTGAAAAAGTGTTTAAGTAGCATGAACGTTAAGCTTGTTTTCAATTTCTTAGGCAAGATACTTGCATTTTTTTCATTCATATTCGTCTTACCAATCCTCGTTGCTTATTATTTTGGAGAGCAATTAGAGCCTTTTTTAATTGCAGCAGCAATATCCTTGGCTATTGGTCTTACAATGATGTTTATAAAGTCTGAAAGCGATCTACTTCGCTACAAAGAAGCTTTTGCAATAGTTGCACTGGGCTGGCTATTTGTTTCAATTGTTGGTTGCATACCCTACGTTGTGATTGGTGTTAATTTTGTAGATTCTTTTTTTGAAGCAATGTCCGGTTTTACAACTACTGGTGCTTCGATCTTTGATAAACCTGAGGTTTTACCGAAATCAATTCTATTTTGGAGGGCTTTGACTCAATGGCTTGGTGGGATGGGTATCATTGTATTATTTCTCGCTGTTTTACCTTCAGTGGCAATAAAAGGATCAGCACTGTTTCAGGCAGAGTATCCTGGTGTGGGGCTTGAAAGAATAAAACCAAGATTAAGGGATACAGCTTTAATTTTGTATTCAATCTATTTACTTTTCACATTTCTTGAAATTACGTTTTTGTATCTATTGGGTGTGTCTTTATTTGATGCTGTAACGCACACTTTTACTACACTTTCTACAGGGGGTTTTTCAACTCATTCTGAAAGCATAGCTTATTTCAAAAATCCGGCAATTGAAATGATAATAGCGATCTTTGCTGCAATTGGTGGCATGAATTTTGCGATTTATTATCACCTTTTGAATAGAAGGTGGAAATATTTGAAGGATGTAGAATTTAGAATTTACATTTTCATTATTTCAATTTCAATAATAGCTTTAACTTTGCTAAATCTTGAAAAGTTTGATATTATCGATTCGTTTAGGTATTCTGCTTTCCAAGCTATATCTATAATGACAACGACTGGTTTTACAACTTACGATTTTGATACTTGGAGTGATGGAGCAAGGCTAATTCTTCTAACACTCATGTTCATAGGAGGTTGTTCTGGTTCTACTGGGGGAGGAATAAAAATTACGAGGATTTACATTCTTGCAAAGTACTCTGTTTTGCAAATTCTTAAAGCAGCAGAACCAAAAACGGCAAGAACAATTTTGTATGGGGATAAAGTTATTAAAAAGGATATTGTTGATGATGTAGTTGCATTCTTTATTCTCTACGTTGTTATATTCACTTTCTCAACCCTTTTTATGACAATCTCCGGCTTCGATATAATAACTTCAGCTTCTGCGGTAGCAGCAAATCTCGGTAATGTTGGGCCAGCTTTGGGATTAGCTGGAGCAAGCGAGACATATTCTGCATTTCCAATTTACATAAAACTCATGCTTATATTCAACATGTGGGTTGGTAGATTGGAAATATTTACGGTTTTAAGCCTTTTTGTCCCATCATTTTGGAAAGAAAGGTGGTAACTAATCTAAGAATTGAAAAACCTTCTTAAACATTTCTGCATACTTTGATGGTTTCCATAAAAACTCCAGTTTTTCAATGTTTTTAACGAGCTCGTACATCTCTACATCTTTTTCAATTAAAAAATCGTAATTTGGTTTTGCAAATCTAATCTCTGGAATGCTTTTGTAATTCTCATTCTTTATCCATCCATCGGTTGTGTAATAGTAACAAGCCCCCCTCATCTTTGCGTATGGCTCATATATTGAACTAAAGTCCCTAAAAACCCAGTTGGACATTTTTAACTCTTTTTCTGATGGATTTATCGTTACATGTCCATAATTTGGTGGAATAATAATCTTATCGTGTTTTTCAGCTTTAATTGCGATAAAGTCGTTGATAATGTCAATACTACTATTTTCCCTCCTTTGTATTACAAAAAAAGCTTCTCCTTCAAGAACTTCGTAAATTTCAGGATAGCTTAAATTAAACTCTACTTCAGGATGATAATGTCCATAGGTCTTTATAAACTCTTTTCCTATTTTATTTGGAGGGATGATTGTTACGTCGTACCTTAAATTGTATTTCTTTATCTTTTCTAGATCTTTTTCCGAGTAAAAAACGTCTCTAAACATGAAATACGCCGGAAAATTCTCCTTTAATTCATTTGGATAGGCTAAAACTGGTAGCAAGTCATTTGCATTTCTTACATCAGCCTGAAATTTTCTACCGGCAATTTCTAACTCCATATTAGCTTTAAACAAGTAAAATATAAAATGCTTTTTCTATCAGCTTAAGCTCACATTCAGAATTTGAATTATGTCGGCAGCATCTTCGATTAGATCACTTATATTCACAAGGTGTCTTATGAAATTGGAAAGCATCTCACCCTCCCAGTAGTTTTTTATATCCATTTTCATCATCTTTTTATACAATTCTCCCTTAATTCTGTCTACTTCCTCTTCTCTGACTCTTATTACAAGTGTTCTATCTTTTAGTTCACATTCGCTTTGCAAACATTCGAATGCTGCGATTAAATCTTCGCTCATCTTAACGTTAATTTTCGCAACTCTCAGACAATCTTTTTTTATTTCCTCCTTAAGCTTTGGGATTAAAGTATAGGCAATTGAAGTATCTTCAACCTCATCTATTATCTCGTCAACAATTTCAGCAAATCTGTATAGGTTAGCTCTCAATCCAGGAATAAATGCCCCCTCATATAGGTATAAAGCTATGTCTCTCCTAATTACGTCTCCATGCTTCTCAATTTCGCAAATTTCTTTAGCTAAATCCTTATCGTCTTTTTCAATCATTACTTTCAAAAGCTCGTTTGCCTCCTTAACATACTTTAAATGCTCTCTCATCTTTTCAATGACTTTATTTTCCTTCTCCCCACCAAGAACAAGCTTTTTAATTTTCCCAAACATACTATCCCTCAATTTTTTCTTTCCTAACAACTTTTATGTATTCTATTGCAGTAGTTGGATAATTTCCATTTTCTTTTTCCATGGATTTAACCATGTCCCATATTGTTAGCAATGCAATACTAACACCAGTCAAAGCTTCCATTTCAACGCCCGTTTTGCTTATGGCCTTTACAATGCATCTAACTCTAATTCCATTCTCTTCGACATCATAAAAAACCTTCACTGATGTTATTGGTATTGGATGGCACATTGGAATCAACTCTGGTGTTTTTTTGACAGCCAAAACTGCTGAAACATTTGAGGTAGCTAAAACGTTTCCCTTAGAAACTTTATTTTCAACGATAGCATTTAGGGTTTCTCTTTTTAGCCTTATAAATCCTTCAGCCTCAGCTATTCTTATAACATCTTTTTTTTCAGAAACATCAACCATTCTAACCCTTCCATCCTCGATATGGGTTAACATCAACTATGCTCTTCAAAATCTTTAATAAAGGTTTGCAAAGTTAAATGATGTCCATAGAACTTAATTTTTCAGGTAGATAGACGTCTGTTACAAAATCTAAACCGTACTTTGCCAAAGCCTGTTGTTCAGACTTCTTATTTAATTCTAATTGTAATTCAACTTCTTTTTTCCAGAAATCGGTATTGAATCTTGGATCACTCAAAATGGAATTTAAAGCTTTAATATCCTCATCTGTAAGCTTATCCGATGGCAGTTCATACTTTACGATGTCAGATGGCATTATGCCAATAAACTTTGCTCGTGGGGTAGCTAGGTATTCAGAAAGATGTGCAGACTTTATTGAACCATAAGCCACGCTGGCAAAAATTCTGTAACTCCACGGATCGCCATCTGTAAATACAACAACAGGTAAGTTTAACTCAGTATTTAGTCTTCTTAATAGCCTTCTCGTGCTTCTTGCAGGCTGACCTTTCAAATGTATGATTATCGCATTGTAATTTTCATCAAAACCATTCTCAACCAACCTGTCTCTCATACCACCAGTTTCGATAGCTATTACAAACTTAGCATCATGATCAACAAATTCAAGCTTATCAACGTTTGTTGGGATCTGATATCCACCTTCACCAACATCATCTTGGCAGTGAATTTCTTTAACACCCCTCCTCGTCTCTTCTCTAATTTTTATTGGCCCTATAACTGTTGCCCCATCCTCTTCTGGTCTAATATGGAAATGTTCTCTTTGAAAAGCTGTAAGAATCTCCAAATCTTCTATTAGCCTATCACTCTCATGCTGTTCATCAAACTTAGCCAATCCCCAGTTTTCGGAGATGTAATAAAGCTCTCTAAGTGTTGACGATTTGTTTTGCTTGAGTTGCTCCTTCAAAAATCCAATGACATAAACCATTTTCAAAAGCTGGTAAGCTCCTTTAATGCTCTTGGCAGATCTGACGGATTTTCTATTTCCATAGACCCAAACCTCGCTATCTTTTTTAAATTCAATGTTATGTTTCGTTCTCGTAGCAATCTCAATTTCAGGTATTTTTCCAGATTTAATTTGATTGTATAATCTTTCAGCTATGCTTAGAAGTGATACCAAGCTTTTTCTCTCAATTGATTTCATAATCTTAGACAAGCATGGTTGTATAAATCGTTTAAGCTGGAAAAATATTTATTGTTTTAAATCTAAATTGTTTGTGTTCTTGGGTATAGATGTTGGGATTAAAGAGGATTATGCATCCGTTGTGAGCAATAAAAAAGTGATTTATTTAGGTAATTTTAAAGATTTCAAGGATTTGAGCAATATAACTGCTGCAGGCATCGATGCACCACTCTCTTTTCCAAAAAAAGGATTTAGAGAGTGTGAAAGGCTGCTTTTGAAGATGGGTATAAGACTTTTCCCTCCAAACGCTCCATTTTTTAAAAAAATAGGTCTTAAAGGTATTAAAATAGCTAAAAGTCTGGAAAAAATTGGAATAAAGGTTTTTGAAGTATACCCTTATGCTTCAAGAGTTTTTTTGAACATTGCACCAAAAGCAAAGAAAACCTTAAAGGGTGGAAAGAAAGAAATCTTAGAAAGACTTTCAAACTTCTTGGAATTTGGTGATGTTAGGAATCACAACGAAATTGATGCAATGATTGCTGCATTGACTGTGAAGCTTTATTATGAAGATAAAGGAGTTTTGATTAAAGGCTCGGATGGACAAATTTTAGTCCCAAAACCAGTAAAAATGGATTTGCAGTTATCTCTTAACTCACTTTTGAATTTGTAAGAAGTCTTAAATAACTTTAAAACTAATTTTTGCTAATGGATCTGTTGAGAGTGGAATATGACATAAGGCACATTCTTGCAGTATCAAGGAAAAATATCAACGAACATGCTTTAATTAGGATAATTGTATCATCTCTTGCAAGTAAAGAGGAGATTTTGAATGTTACAAAGAGGGACTTTAGAAAAATTGAGAGAAATGGTAATGAATTTTATACTGTGAGGCTTAAAGGTGGAAAAACGAGGATTATGCCGGTGGATACTAAAACTTACGAGATAATTTTGGATATTTGTAAAGATAAAAGAAACAAGGAAAAAATTTTTAATTATACAATTGAAGAGATGGATGAAATAATTAGCAAAAATTCACCCCCAGACAAGAAATACGATGTTGAAAGGCTTAGAAATGGTGTTAGTGAAATATTAAAAGACTGTATGTTCTTTGAAGATATTGATTTTGAGGATTTGTATAAGACTATAGACTTTTTACAAGACTTTCATCCAATGTATTCAGGGATGTGGGATTTAGAGGATGATGAAGTTTTGGAAGACTTTGTTTTGAATTTTTCGAAAATTACTGGTATTAGGGATGCGAAAAAGATAGCAGAATTGTTGAATGAGGATGTAGACAGAATTGATGGTGTTTTAAGCAAGAGAGGGGTAGTATGGAATTGGCAAAGATTGTAAGTTTTTTGGATAATTATTTGGAATTGGAAAAGTTCAATGATGTATCTAACAACGGGCTTCAGGTTGAAGGAGTAAAGGACATCAATAAAGTGGCATTCGCAGTCGATGCATGCATTGAAGTGTTTGAAAAAGCTTCCATGATTGATGCCAATCTTGTTGTGGTGCATCACGGACTTATCTGGGGCGGAATAGATTATGTTAGAGGAATAACATTCAAGAGGTTGAAGTTCTTGATCGAGAATGGAATTTCTTTGTACGCTGCGCATTTACCATTGGATGCACATAGAGAAGTTGGAAACAACGTAATGCTACTGAAAATTTTAGGTTTGAACGCAAACAATCCGTTTGGAGAGTATAAGGGCATGAAGATCGGTTGGATGGATGAGTTCGATGAACCAAAATTGCTTGATGAAATTGTAAAAACCATTGAGGCTAAGTTGAATGTCAAAACTAAGGTTTGGAATTTTGGAAACAAAGTTAAAAGAGTTGCGGCAGTTTCAGGAAAGGGGGCTTTTGCAATTAATGAGGCGATAGAAAAAGGTGTAGATTTGTTAATTACTGGTGAAGCTGAGCATGAGGCTTACCACGTTGCAAAGGAGGGCAAAATAAACGTTATTTTTGCTGGACACTACGCAACAGAGACTTTAGGTGTTAAGGCTTTAATGGGTGTTGTTGAAAAACTTGGAGTTGATGTTGAATTTGTTGATGTACCAACGGGTTTGTAAATGGGCTATTTCTCATATACTGATTTTGAACGAAAAGTTTAATAATTCTCTTCAATATAAGGGTTATCTGTGATACAATGGAAGATGAATGTTTAGAGTTGTTTAATCCAATTGATTTGCGTTTAAGTTGGCCTAATAGTGTTTCTAGACCACCTTATTCTCTGAAAGAACTAAAAAAAGCTAAAACATTGGTTTTAGCTCATTGCACTTCATCAATTTTTCTCGATGAGATAGTGAAAAAGGGGCTTTTGCCTTATGTAGAGAGTAAAAGAAGAATAAATGATGGTTTATTTTCAGATAAGGGTTGTGTTTACTTGCTCTCAACATTGGATAAGTATTTTCTAGAGCGTGCAACAAAACACTATGGTGGAGAAGGAATAGTAGTTGTAGTAAAAGTAGAACGAAATCGTCTTGAAGCTGATGAAAATATATTCCCACCTGTAGAAAGGGGTAGATACCATGGAGATGAAGCTTTGTATTTGTCCTTATGCTTTGGCCAATGTAAGCATAGAGGGCGAATAATGCCACAACAAATAGTCGGAATTTACAAGGCTGATGGGTCTAAAATTTGGCCGATTAATGATGAAACGAAAGATGTAAAAAGACGAACTTGTCTTCTCAGAAATAACAAAACAGTGAGGAAGAGTAAAAAGAATTAGAGAAGATCGTCCATAATATAGGAATTAAATAGAATTCAGGCTTAAATTAGTAAAATTGTCAGGAAATTTAGGATCTGATTGCTAATTCATTGGGGGTAACTAATGGGAAATAACTAAAGTAAATACTGGAATTAACTACAAAATCGGAATAGCTGTTAGACAGCTTGGAAGAAAATAAAAAGCATAAATTTTAAAACAAGTGGGTATGATTAAGGGGAGAATTAAGATCCATTATGAAAACGTTCTTTAACATAAATTTGCCTAATGCAAATTTTACATATCCTAAAATGTTTTAAACCCATGTATATATCCTCACGTACTTACAAGATCAATATATCAACTACAACGAATGTAAACCGTTTTAAACTTACAACATACTTTCTGCATGGTTCAATTCTACGACATAAGGGAAGTAAGTAGTGAAAGTTTGTCAATCAATCTCGAGAATGGGGTTGTTGAAAAGCCGAAGTACGATTTTTCCAAGTCTAAAGGCTTTAGGGTTTTAAAGAACGGTTTTTGGGGTTTGTTTTTTGGAAATGTTGATGATAAAGCCGGTTTAAAGTTTGCTGAGAAGAATGTTGTTGGCGAAGGAGATGCTGATGTTGCTGATGTTAAAAGTAAAGGTAAATTCATGTTTAAAGCAAAGATCAATCCGAAGGATGTTGATATTGAGGAGAAAATCAAGTTGTTAAAAGATGTTGAGAGTTTTTTAAAGGATTCAAAAATTGTGAGTACGAGAATTGCTTATTTGGAGAACGTAAGAAAATTTTCCTACAAAGATTCAAATGGAAGCGAAGTCTATTACGAGGTACCAAGAATTGGCATAATAATACACGCTTTTGCAAAAGACAAAACCTTGCAATTTTACTCTAAGAGGCTTTTAAAGGTTGCAGGATTTGAGGTGTTCGATGATACGCCTTTTAAGTTGGCAGAAGAGGTTAAAGA
>JAGGXN010000072.1 GCA_021163065.1 Archaeoglobaceae archaeon
CACCATGCAGAGTTAAAAATAGAACCTGAGAAAAATAGTTTTGTTTTCAAATTTTGTCATGGTAATGAAAATATAGTATAAATAGTTATACTATTACATATACTCTCTTATAGATTGTTATAAAACTATATTTTCATTACCATGACAAAATTTGAAAACAAAACTATTTTTCTCAGGTTCTATTTTTAACTCTGCATGGTGAGCGATGACATTATGTTTTATTCCGATCAGATCGACGTATAATGATATTATTCTTTCCTATGATTTTAGCCTGAGTTAAGATGAAATAATCCTCGTCTTTTCCTGTTAAGATTTTCCTAACAGATTATCCCGAATCTGCTTTGTAACTTTCTTTCCAGTCAGTGAATCTGTACAATAATTTAGGATTGAAGCAATAAAGCTGGATCCATTTTTTTGCTTTCGCTTACTTTAATAGAGCAATAGCATATCGTCAAATTGGAGAATACAAAAAGACTGTTAATGATCTCAGCAAAGCAATAGAGTTTGATCAAAATTTGGGATACAACCGTATGATACCTTGGAAAATAATCTAAATTTAGATTTTATTTTTAGATTTTATTTTTTGATAACTTATTTTTGATAACTTATCACCTTTCAGTGATCATTGAAAATGTTGTAAGTTATAAGTTAATTAGCATAATTGTTTCTTTAAAACGTGACATACCTCAGTACTTTGAAAGTCTCGAAAACGATGTTAATTTAATTTTAAATTCAAATTCCAACTTTCTTTTGAAATTTCTAAAAACAGTAACGGTTAAAAGTATACCACAAACATAACATATGCTTTCTAAAAGAGAGAGGGAATTTATCCAAGACTGGTTTAAGGTAGTCAATGGAGAAATGGAAAAAATAGAATTTTACAAAAAATGGGGGTCAAAAAAGAATAAAGACAGCTTTTTAGATGATTACAAAAGGGTTTTAGCTGGAAAAATGACTTACAAGGATTTCAATGAAAAGTGGGTGAAGAAGGGAGAGTGGAAAAGCTACATTAGAGTTATGAGACACAGATTAAAAAAGAAATTTGAAAAAAGCAAAAAAGACTTTGAAATGTTACAAAAGTTTTTCAAGCTTGATGAAATGCCTTAGTCAATATATCTTTCAACTTTCTCCCAAATCTCAGGATATTTGCGCTTAATGGCTTCTTCAAGCAATAACGATGCTTCCTTACTTATTGAAAATTCAGGTATTGATTTTTTTAAAACTCTCAAGACGATAGATGACCTTGGACTCCAAACAACAACTCTCGGATTTTTTTTGCCATCTTCAACAGCCTTTGTTATAACATCTGAAGTTAAAACTGACAAGTTATCATCAGCAAACTGATCACTTACAACTTCGTCATCCAAGCTATCACTTTCGACACTTATTAAAGCATCTAAGCCTTTACCTAATTTTTTACCACTCAACAGAATCCACCTCCTCAGCAAGCTTTTTATAAGCCAAAGCCCCTTTACAGCTTTCGTCATACAAGTGAATGGGCAAACCATGACTTGGAGCTTCAGCCAACCTAACATTTCTCGGAATTATTGTCTTAAAAACTCTATCTTTAAAGTACTCCCTAATTTGCTTGCTCACTTCTTCACTCAACTTGGTTCTGCTGTCATACATCGTTATTAGATATCTCGGCTTTAATTCAATTTTTAAGCGCTTCTTAATTAAATTAATCGTCCTAATTAGCTGAGCTAAGCCTTCAAGAGCGTAATATTCAGCCTGAATAGGGACTAACAAATTTACACACGCAATCATCGTATTCAATGTTAAAACCCCCAAGTTTGGTGGAGAATCCACAATAATATAATCGAATTCAACACTATCCAAAGCATCTTTTAATAAAAACTCCCTTCCAACTTCATTTGAAAATTCAACTTCCGCTCCAGCCAAAGAAATGTTACTTGGAATTATACTGAGATTCTCAACTTTTGAACTTACAATCACTTCTTCAATAGATTTATCACCAACAAGAACATCGTATATCGTTCCATCAACTTTTTCAATACCCACTCCAGATGTTGCTGCCGCTTGTGGATCCATATCAATTAGTAAAACATCCCTACCAAAAACTGCAAGGTAGGATGCCAAATTTATTGCCGTAGTCGTTTTTCCAACCCCACCTTTTTGATTGCAAATTCCTATCTTAACATCTTTCACAAGCAAATCTCTTAACTTGTCATTTATAACTGTTATTCTTAACAATGATCAGTGATAAGTTGCCACTGATAGGGAAACCAAAAAATCAACCAAAAACTAAAACCAAAAAATTAAAAATTTAACTAAAAATTTAATTATGGATCATTTAATTATGGATCTGGTGCTGGTGGATACCTAACTTCTTCCATGAATTGCAACTTCTTCTGCACCGAGAACAGACCGCTGAATTCTTGCAGGTGTGTTATTTCCTTTCTGCAAGGCTTCTTCCACTCAGCCTGCACTCCCCAAGTTCCATTGAACTGAGCCATCGTGTTGAATACTAAGTCTTGTGTCATGCCAATATCAGATGTGGTCTTCAGATACGTCCACTCTTCAGTCTGCAATGAACTTGTGTTAAAGTATTCGTTTACATTAGCTCCATTACCACCATAGAACGATGGAGAATTGTATTTCTTGAAGCCCATAAGTTTACCATACCCCATTCCGTCAAATTCAACCAGTTTCTTTTCATAGTAGTTTGTCGTGTTCCAAGGATCCATCGTATCTGCCGATTGATTTATAGATGCCCCTTCATTCATAAGCTCCAAAGAATCCATTGAAAATTCTCCAGCACCCATCCACTGTTCCTCAACTTCTATGGCAAGTGGCTTGTTTAACACTTTCTTAAGTATCTTTACTGTCCCAACACCACTAACAGCACTCTTCTCCTTGAAGAACTCTTTTTGCTCTGGAACAGGTATTTGCTCATTTGCAGTAGCAACTATTGCGCCAGCCATGATAAACAATACTACCATTATCAAAATCGCTTTCTTCATCCTACCACCAAATAGATTTTTAGTAGAGGTATTATTTATATTTTTCTTAGCAAAGTAATCAAAAATCATGTTTAATTAACAATGTATAAAATTTACAAAAAATTAATTTTCTAAGAAAAGCAAAATATTTAAATCTCTAAATTTTGAATGTTGCAGCATTTTCAAACTCTACACTTTTTAAATTGTACGTTATCGTTATGTCAACGTAGTACGTTCCATTACCAATCGGTTTCCATGTACCTTCAAATGAACCATCTCCATTTCTATCTATCAAAATCAAGTTTGCAACATCATTTTCATCAGGTTGCTGTATGTGAGCTATTAAATAAGAAACACACGGCTTAGACAGATTAACCTTTATTTTTACAAAATCATCTACAAATACACTGACATTCACTGCTATAGCGTCTTTCTCCTCAATACCCAATACTTTATTTAAAGCTGCCTCAATATTCAACAAACCATAACCATAAATTGGATCCGGACCATTTTTGCCCTCATCAATTGCAGTAGAAATTAAAATATTTTTAATTTGTTTAGGCGTTAAAGTGCTATTAGCTTCAAGCAACAAAGCTACTACGCCAGCGACTTCAGGAGCTGCCATTGATGTACCACTATAGGTAATATAGCCATTTTTTGAATTGGCTTTTGCGGCTGTAACGTCAACACCAACAGCAACGAGTTCTGGCTTCAACCTCCCATCTAAGGTATTGCCCCTCGATGAAAAAAATGCAATACGGCCTCTATCGTTAACTGCTCCAACAGCAATAACCTTTTTTGCTGTTGCGGGAATTACAACCGTATCGTACCATGGCCCAAAGTTTCCGACAGCGGTAACAACGACTATTCCAGCATCCACAGCTGCATCACAAATTTTTTCTAATGGACTGCTGTCATCTCCATTTATACTAGCCCCTAAGCTTAGCGAGATGACCTTAATGTTATATTTATCTTTATTATCTATCACCCACTGAATAGCTGAAATCAAGTCAGACAATCTTCCATATCCGTGAGAGTCTAAAACTTTAACACCGACGAGCTTTGCTCCCGGAGCAACGCCAACATAAGGTGTCCCATTCCCAGTTCCAGCTGCTATGCTTGCGCAATGGGTGCCGTGTCCATTGTCATCATAAGGAGTGGTTTTTCCATTAACCAAATCCTTGAAAGCTATAACCTTCGGATCGTATGTAGTAGCATTATCATCCAGATCATCCAAAGATGAGTGGTTTGCATCGATGCCCGTATCTATTATCGCTATCGTCACATTCTTGCCTGTAAAATTGTGACTCCATGCATAAGCAGCTTTAATTGTCTGTGTTGCTGAATCAAGCTGAATTTGGATTGGCAAATCTTCATAAATACTTAAATTTAAGCATTTTAGATAAGCTAACTTATCCGTATCAATTTCCATTGAAACGGAATTTATAGAATTGTAAATTGCTTTTACACTCCCAAGTCTTTCTGCAATTTCTAAAGAATTTCTATCTCCAGTAACTATTAAACTTGTTTTGCTTTTTCTTAAATTAATTATATGATCTATATATTTACTAAAATCCTTGCTGTAGGGATTCGATTGGTATCCTTTAACAACTATTTCCCCAGCAATTTTAGAGCTTTTATGACCGTTAAAATCTTCAGCAATTATTTTTACCGTATACTTTCCAGGATAAAATGATCTCCAAATCGTTCTGTAAACGTCCCCGCTCTTGTACATCATGCTTTCCCTTTTAACATTATTGTTGTAAATCACAGCTTTAACACTTCTAACCCCAGAATCGTCAGTAACCTTAGCCTCAATAGCAATTTTTTCACCAATGGTTGCAATTAATGGATAAACTGTTACATTACAAATTTTTGGTGGTTCTTTATCTTCACTAACTGCAATGCTGTAAACCTTTAAAGTGTCTTTCCTACCATCGAAATCTTCTACTTCAACAAAAATCGTTAAGTTACCTTTTAAATTATTGTTTAGCAAGCGGATTGTACCTACCCATTCCGAAGTCTCATTGGTTTCTGGCCAGTAGCCGTTAAACTCTGAACTTGTTTTTTTCAAAATTCCACTAAGCGTATTACTACCAATCTTAGCTCTAAGTAAAATGGATTTAAGCTTAGTTTTGGAAAAAATCTTAAACTTTACCTTTATCGTTTTGAAAAGCCCACCTTCAATGCTAGCGTTTGCATTTAAAATTTTAAAATTGGGATTCTGATTTCCATAAATCGGTTTTTTGTCGATATCTGAGGAGGTTATATAATAGGCTGTGTCACCAATTCCATCGTTGTTAGTGTCTTCACCTTCATAATCGCTCCAAGCATTACCATACCATTTGTTATCTTTCGAAAATCTAATTTTCGCGTTACAAATGTTGTTAAAGGTGTTATTGGAGATTAAATTATTTGTTGCATAATATACAAACATACCATATCTGTTGTTTAACAGTGTGTTGTTAAAAATTGAGTTACTACTGCCTGCAAAGTAAATACCATAGTAATTTTTCTCTATCAAATTGTTCTCAATAACGTTGCCAAAAGCGGTTCTACCAAAACTTATGCCCTTAAAATTTTCAACAATTCTATTGTTCAAAATTCTATTGTATTTCGTTTCAATGTGTACTCCCGCATGGTTGTTTTTGTAAAACTCATTGTTGGCAATGATGTTATGATTTGAGTTTCCTATTAAATA
>JAGGXN010000020.1 GCA_021163065.1 Archaeoglobaceae archaeon
ATCTCAAAAATCTGTCTCCACTTTCTCAAAGTTTTTCCAGGATGTTCTGAAAACACTATGTCACCCGAGATCTTCTCTGCTAAAAATTTTATGTCCATGAAATTCAATTTAGCAAATCCTATATAAATCTATCGAACAACGAATTAAAATTCGACAATAAACGTTTTTTTGTAAAAGTAAAAGAAATTTGGTCTAAAATTTTAGAAATTTTTTTATATTCTCTCTTTTAAATTTTACCTGGTGTTAATATGCGGAGGAGGATGGTATTTTTACTATGTACATTAGCCATACTAGCCTCTATTTATGCCTCTGTTTATGCAGGAGGGGTACAAAATGTTCAAAAGGCAACATTAACTTCCACACAAACTAAAGACACGCAAACTCCAAGTCCAAAGTTTAAGGAGAAAGTAGAAATATTATCTAGCAGTCATTACGTAGACTCTCTTGGTTGGTTACATATAGTGGGAGAAGTGTCATATAAAGGTAAGTTAAATGCAAAAAATGTTAAAGTTATAGCGACATTGTACAAAAATGGAAAAGTTATAGGCACAGATTACGCTTATACAATGTTGGACATTTTAAAAAACGGTGAAAAATCACCTTTTGAAATAATCTACACAGAACAAGCAGATGTAGACTGCTATAAATTACAAATCGAATACGAACTAATACCTTACAGAGACATTTTAGTTCTAAAAGACAACGGTTATTACGACCACTTTGGTCATTACCATATTGTGGGAGAAGTGAAAAATATAGGCAACTGTAACGTATCGAACGTAGAAATCATTTCAACGCTTTACAATGCAAAAGGAGAGGTAATTGGTGCAGAATATACATATTCTAGGATCGACGAGTTAGCTCCTGGCGAAACGTCACCTTTCGAAATAATCGTGTATCATACGTCTGGAAAAATAGATCACTACAAACTAGTTACTCAAGCAACATGCAAATCTTAGATTTTCCTATTTTAGTTTTAAATTGAAAAATTAAAAAATAAAATTTTAATTCTTTATTAGTTTACATCGTAAACTTATTATTTTCCCCATAAACTGTAAAACAAAATCGATTGTGAGAATGACAATACAAATTCGTAATTTTTATCGATAGTTGTCGAAACAAAGTTACTTCTCCCGAATTTTTACTCAGATACTTATTCTTATCAAATCGTTTAAAAAAATTGTAAATTATTTCGTTTGAGAAGCCAACCTCATTAAAGGATATTTCAATTCTTCATCCCATTTAAGCTCTCCCTCAACTTCAGTATCTCCTACTTTGACTTTTACTCTAACATAAAGCATATCTCCACTTAAAGACGTATAATTAAACTTTGAAAGCTTTTCTACAAGCTTAACTCTGTCTATGTTAACGTAGGAATTAACAACGTAAGGTTGCAGTCTTAAACAGCTCTCCATTGTCCTTTCAATCATCTTAGCATTTTCAAGGCTCACTGGAGTGCCAATAAATTGATGAAAAATTGCACCAAGCTTTATCCCAAGCTCAAAAGCTGCTTTCACAACTTCTTCCATTTAACCACCCCCATGAAAACTGGAGATATGAGGTATATTAACGTAAGGAGAAGTAATATGTAAACTGCAATTTTTACAAAAAAGCATAGTAAAATCACAAATCCCAACAATAGTAGCAGGGCTCTGTTTCTTATCTTAACATATTCAATGTCTGAAATCATCAAAAATGCAAGAAATACAGTTACAATGAAAATTATGCCTAACGCAAAATCTAACCTAATTAGGGATGTTAAAAGCAAAGCTGATGCTACAGTGGGAAATCCAACAAAGTTTTCAGCCTCAATTACGTTAAATCTCGCCAACCTTAATATACTTGCTATAACAAAAATTAGGGCTGGTATTGCCAATGTATTGTCGTTGTAAACCAAGATTAAACTTGGGAACAACCCAAAAGAAATTGAATCTGCAAGAGAATCCAAATCTTTCCCAAATGGGCTTTTTCCAAACTTATTTGCAGCGATACCATCAGCTCCATCCATAAAGGATGATAAGTATAGGAAATAGAAGGTATTAGCATTAATTCCAGATTTAAAGAGGTAAAGTATACCACCAAAGCCGAAAGTAGCATTGAGTATTGAAAAAATATCAGCTACTTTAAGCTGCTTGAGCATCATGCTTTAATGCTATCGTCTCCCCAGCTTTAACCTTTTCGCCAACAGATTTTGTAAAAATGTATCCTTCGGGGACTTCTAAAACTACCCTTGAGCCAAACTTTATTATTCCAATTTTTTGCCCCTTCTCAACTATGTCTCCTTGAGAAACGTAGCATACAATCTGTCTTGCAAAGATTCCAGCTATTTGCACAACTTTAAACATTCCATCTCTGCCTTCAATAATTATTTCATTGCTCTTGGCATCTTCAACTCTTCTAAAAGCTGGAGGTGTCCTTCCAGCTTTAAAGGAGACGCTTTTTACAAAGCCACTTATTGGAGCTCTAACGACATGGCAATCAAAGGCTGACATAAATATTTCAAGGCGATTACCTTTTATGTAGTCTATCTTTCCATCTGCTGGAGATACAACGTGCAAACCAACTTTTCTTGGAGGATCTCTGAAAAAGATTAGTGTGAAAACCAAGGCTATTAAAAGAACTAAAGCAAGATGGTAGTTCAATTGTAAAAACACAAATAACAAAATAAATTCGACCAATATTATCCTAAATCCACTTTTTTCTATCATCTAATCACCACAGCCTTTATTTCATTTTTGACATCGTACAACAAATCAACCAACTCTGGAATTATTTTGAATACTGCCAGAGATATTAAAATTAATGCTAAAGTTGCCAAAAATTTTGATATTACATGATGGGCTATGTAAAAACTGTTCTCCCCAAACCAAGAGTATCCATAGCTTAAAGAAACAAAAATGTTTCTTAGCAAGTTCAAAAAGTAAATTGTTGGAACGGAAACTAAGAAAGCTGCCAAGTTTCGCTTAAATTCTGCTTTGGTTGCCATAGTAACTCCAAAAAAGAGAGCCATACTCTCAATGCCTGTACATGCTAAGATTATGTTAACAGTCTTATCATTAACGATGATTTTATGGTTGTTATAGTAAAAATGAAAGCCAAGCAAGTTTCCAAGCAAAACAGTATGATTTACTACCATCTTTATCAGCATTTCTTTCAAGTAATCGTTTAATGCAAAGGGAAAATAAGCTATTGCTGCCAAAGCTGAGAGCGAGGTCAATCTTACAAAGACTTCAATTTTGTTTGTTTTTAAAATTGCAAATGCAATTAGTGAAAAAATGAGGAATGCGAGAATAAGCAATGAAACGTTAAAATAGTCTTCAACATGAACGTAATAGGGTATTTTTAAAATCCAAGAAATACCGAATAAAAACCATGCCAAAACCCCAAATAACCTACTTTTTAAGAATACAAAGAGCAACATCAATGAAACTGAAACAATTATTATCCATTCCATGAGTTTTGAAGAAAGTTTGGATACTTAAGGAATTCGCAATTTTTGAACTTGACTATGAATTAATTGAGCTACTGTTTGCAATATTCTCCAAGCAGTTCTTCCCAAACCCTTAAAACTTGGCGTACCTAGAGGTAGTCCGCATGAGTAACTGTTGGAGTATAGTTTAATGTAATAATGTTTACCTGCATTTGCCAAATCTCTACAAATTTTAATTATATCGTTATTGTCTAATATTTGTTTTATTATGTTTTTTACTTATAGGTATGGCGTTGTCCTCTTTAACCCAATCACACAGATGATAGGCAGTTACAACAAAATCGTAAAAAGCATACTTAAATTCATCAGATTTACTGTCAAATCCGTCGATATCAAGTCTATCTGCATCGTGTTTTAATTTTTTTAAACAAATCACTTTTAATTTTGCTTTTGATTTTAAATTTACTGCTTAAAAAATTTAAGATTGCCCTAAAACCTTGCCAATCAGATAATTAAACCTAAAATCTTCTATCAAAGCTTTTCTAAACTCTCCAATTTTTCCATCACTTAAAACAACAGCTCTGTAGGAATCCATTCTCGAAAGAAACGTATTGCCTTTCCCACGTTTTGTTATTAGAACATTAAACTTTCTGCCCAAAAACTTTTTGTTATTCTCTATTCCAATTTCCCTCATTAAATTCGTCAGCTTTCTTGACCTCTCCTTTTTAATCCATCCAGGCAGATCTTTGAGCTTATAAGCCAAAGTACCTTCTCTTGGAGAGAACCTCGTTATGTTAACTATGTCTGGCTTTAAATTCTTAATTAATTCATAACTTTTCCAAAAGGCTTCATCGCTCTCTGTAGGAAAACCAACTATAATGTCTGTTGAAACTAAAACATCATTAAAATTCTTCCTAAAGGCTGATACGACTTCAACAAAGTCTTCAACAGAATGATTTCTCTTCATATCTTTTAGAACTTTATTATCCCCACTCTGAACCGGAACGTGAATGAATTTGTAAACTTTTTTATTGGAAAATGCGTTTATCAAATCATCAAGAATTCTAATAGCATGTTGCGGATTCATCATGCCAACCCTGATTCTAAACTCTCCATCTATTTCGCATATTTTCTCAAGTAACTCGGCAAGCGTTGTTTGCTTGTCAATCCCATAAGCTGCTGTGTCTTGAGATGTCAGCTGAATCTCCTTAAATCCTTGATCAACAACGTCTTTGACTTCTTCAGCTATCTTTTCAGCACTAAAACTCCTCAGCCTCCCCCTCGCAATCTTTGTTATACAAAACGAACAGTTACCAACACAACCTTCAGATATCGAAACTATTGCTATCGCACTGTTATTCAACCTGCACTTGATATTATACAATCCCGCCTTGTCAACGTAATTTCTCTGTAATAAAACCTTCTTTTCCCCATTCAAAGCAGCTTTAACAACCTCACAAATTTTATGCACGTTGTCAGGGCTAACAAGACCATCTACAATATCTTCGACCTTCTTTCTTGCAATCCTCGGCAAACAACCAGCTAAAACAACTTTTTTGCCCAAATTTTTCAATTCAATAATTCTCCTTATTATCTTTTTCTCAGTATATTCAACGACTCCACAGGAGTTTATTATTACTACTTCAGCATCATCCAAACTCGATAGTTTAAACTCTTTCGATAAAACACCCCTAATTATGTCCGTATCAGCCCGATTCATCGTACATCCATAAGTTTCGATGAATATCACAGCAAGAAATTAGAAGAGGTGAGATTATAAGATTAACCTTAAGGATTATATACCTCCGATGAATTTGTCGTAAAATCTCTCCCACTCAAGTGCATAATAAATTTGTAATTCTTAACATCGGGCTTTTCTTTGAATGCATCACCATAGCTAACATTCACAATTTCTCCAACAAAGAATGTGTGATCTCCAACTTCTACTTCATTTACAACCTTACATTCAATGTTTGCCTGGCATTCTTTAATCGATGGGGCCTTAACTTTCTTAGATTCAACAAAAGTCAAGCTCATCTTCTCAGCTTTGTTAACCTTAGCACCGCTAACGGTTCCAGCAACCCACACGTCTTTCAGTAATTCCAGAGTAGGTACTGAGACAACAAAGTCCTTTTGTTCTTCGATCAACTTCTTTGTATACCTTTTGTGCCCAATCGAAACTCCCAATAATGGAGGATTGAAAGATAGCGGTGTAACCCAGTCAGCAGTCATTGCATTGGGCTTTTCAACACTACCAGCAGCTATCAAAAAAGTTCTTAATGGATAAAGATAGTAGATGTCCATACAACTAATTTACCAAATTTAAATATAACCTTTACCACTTCTCCCAGTGGGTAATTATCTCTATCGGATACCTACTTCTAGGTTCAGGCTGTTCTGCCGGATAACCGAGAGGTATTATTGCAATCGGCCTTGCATACTCAGGAATGCCTAATATTTCAGACACTTTAGATTCATAGAAGGCTCCAACCCAAACTGCCCCTAAACCCAGGGCATGAATTGCTAACAGCATGTTTTCAACTGCAGCAGTAGCATCTTGTTCTGCGTAAAGTTTTCCTCTATCCTTATAAACTCTCATACTTCTTGGATAGTTCGCACAGACAACAATTACAACTGGAGCTTCAGCAATAAACATTTGATTTAGCGATGCTTTAGCCAACTTAAGCTTTGTATTTTTATCTTTAACAACTATAAAATCTCTCGCCTGCAAATTACCTGCTGAGGGTGCAGCATTTCCAGCCTTTAAAATTTTCATTAGAATTTCATCGGGAATTTCATCATTTTTAAATTTCCTAATGGATACTCTTCCATAGATTACTCTTAAGCATTCTTCCATGCTAAAACTTTTAGCTAATGATATTTATTTTTATGGCTAAAACAACAAATAATAAAAAGCATGCAACTACTTTGCCTATGATTGAAAAAGGCTACAATAAAATTCAATGGGCAGAAAAACATATGAAGGTTATTGAAATAATTAGAAGGGAATTTGAAAAAGAAAAACCGCTTAAAGGTATTAAAATTGGAATGGCTCTACACGTTGAGGCTAAAACAGCTGTTTTGGTAAAGACTCTCGTAGCTGGTGGTGCTGAAGTTGCAATTACAGGCTGCAATCCGCTAAGCAGTCAGGATGATGTTTCCAACGCTTTGAGGGATATGGGAATAAGGTGCTTTGCAAAACGTGGAATGAGCAATGAAGAATACTACGAAGCTTTAAACAAGGTTATAGATTTTGAACCAGAAATAATCGTTGATGATGGGGCCGATTTAATCTTTTTACTGCATGGAAAAAGAAAAGAGCATGCTAAAAACATTATTGGGGCGAGTGAAGAAACAACAACTGGCATAATAAGACTAAAAGCCATGGAACGTGAAGGAGTGCTTTCTTTCCCAGTTATAGCTGTAAACAATGCCAAGACAAAGTACCTTTTTGACAACAGATATGGCACGGGACAATCAACAATTGATGGAATAATTAGAGCGACGAACATGCTTATTGCAGGAAAGAACTTCGTTGTAGCAGGCTACGGATGGTGTGGAAGGGGAATAGCCATGCGTGCAAGGGGGATGGGGGCTAACGTAATAGTTACTGAGGTAGATGAGATTAGAGCTTTAGAGGCGATCATGGATGGGTTTAGGGTTATGAAAATGGATGAGGCTGCAAAGATTGGAGATATATTTGTCACAGCCACCGGAAACATCGATGTTATAAGAAAAGAACACTTCAGGCTTATGAAAGATGGTGCTATCCTAGCCAACGCCGGACATTTTAACGTTGAGATAAGTATTAAAGATCTAGAAGAGCTAAGCAAAAAAAAGAAGGTGGTTAAAGATTACATTACAGAATACGATCTTGGTGAAAAGAAACTTTACTTGCTTGGAGAGGGTAGATTGGTAAACCTTGTTGTAGCTGATGGACATCCAATTGAAGTTATGGACATGAGCTTTTCGAACCAAGCTTTAGCTGTAAAGTATCTTGTCGAAAATCACGAAAAGTTGGAAAGAAAAGTTTATCCGATGCCTGAGGAACTTGATAGAAAAGTTGCAAAATTGAAATTGAAGGCTTTATCAATTGAGATAGATGAGCTGAATGAAAGGCAGATTAAATATTTGTCTGACTGGAGGTGTGGCACTTGATCTGGGCTTATAGGGCTGTGAATAATAAAATAGCAAGAAAAAAATGGATTCTTTTTAGCTTTTCCTTAATAATCTTAGCTCTAATTGTGAGTTTTGTAAGGCTTACAAGTGGGGCTGAGGTGAAAAAAATAGCATTAAACTTAATAATATTTGTTTTTGTCGTAATACTCTACATGCTAATAACCTTGGGAAAAGTGAGGTATTATTTCATCGAAGGAGATACAATACACTACAAGCCATTTAAAACTAAGATGAACGAAGTTTCCGGTTTTGAAGTTGACGAAAAAAATTTGGTTATAAGGTTAAAGTTTAAAAAACCCAAAATAATTGGTGTTAAAACCCTGTATTTTGAAAATGAAGAAGATTTAAAGAAAGTGAAAAACATTCTGGATGATTTAACTCAAAATTCATAGAGTTCCATGTTTATTGTTTTAATCTTCTTTATACTTCCCTTACTACCGCAATCTAAGCATTGAACTTCCATGTAAAGCCTGTATTTATCCTCAAACTTTTTGAGAACCTTTGCCCTGTGCTTTTTGTTATCATCACATATCGGACACTCAAATTCAACAATTTCATCCATAGGAATTGCTACAAAGACGACAATATAAATTTTCCTAAGATCACAAAATTTATTTTTTGGAAAAAAAGACAAGTAGCAAATGATAAATGACTTTAAAGCGATGATGAAGAAAGCTGCCAAGCTTGCAGAAATTGTAAAAAAACAGGATGATGTTTTAATCGTAACTCACATAGATGCTGATGGAATAACCTCTGGATGTGTAGCTGTAGAATCCTTAAATAGATGCGGCATTAATACAGAGATAGTCTTTCTAAAACAAATAGATGATGAAGCATTGCAACAATTTTCAGACAGATTTGTGTGGTTCACAGACTTAGGAAGTGGTTATACAGATGTCATTGAAAAAAACAAGATTGAATGCATCATTACTGATCACCACATGCCAAAGGAACATTTTAAATTTCAACTAAACCCGCACGATTTTGGTTATGATGGTTCAATAAACTTAAGTGGTGCTACAACAACGTACTTGGTAGCAAGAAATCTCGGATTGAACTATGATCTTTCAGCAATATCCATTGTCGGAGCTGTTGGGGATTTGCAAGATTCGAGATATGGAAAATTGATTGGTTTAAACAGGTTTGTTTTAGATGAGGCTGTAAAAAATGGTTTCTTAGAAATTATCAAAGACTTAAGATTTTTTGGAAAGCAAACTAGACCAATTTTCAAAATGCTTGAATACACTTTTAATCCATACTTGCCTGGGATAAGTGGAAATGAAAAGGGAGCCATAGATTTTTTAGAAAGCCTTGGAATCCCATTGAAGAATGGTGAATGGAGAAGATGGATAGATCTAAGCCATGAAGAAAAGAAAATTATTGTTTCAGAAATAGTTAAAATTTGCATTGAAGCAAAGATGCCGTTGAACATAATAAAAAATTTAATCGGGGAATCGTACATACTAAGCTATGCTGA
>JAGGXN010000216.1 GCA_021163065.1 Archaeoglobaceae archaeon
GGAGATCTTATTTTATTGATGGTTAAAATAAATTTAATAAAATTCTACAAAGCTTTATTCTCTAACTAGATTATCATTAATTTCAGGGTTAGGATTTAAAAAAGTAGAAAGTCCTGAACAATAAAAAGCTCGTTAAATTCTTAATCGTGATTTCGAAAATGAGAGGTTCAACGCCTAAAGAATCAATTGCGTTATTTCTTTTGTTCTTAATAGCCATCATCGGGATCGTTTTGATCTTAACTCTTCGCTCAGGATATCAGCATACTTTAATATTGAGCGTGATGATGATCGTTTACTTCATGAGGTCGATGCTTTTTAGGGAACTGAGGGAGCTTTAAATCTCTAAAACTTTGAATCCTTCGGATTTTGCGGAATTAATTAGTTTACGATCGAAACTTATGAAAAGAGGATCATAATCCTTGAGTTTTATGGCGAAAGCGAGTTGTAAGGAATCGAGGGTTTTTAAACGGTATCTTATAATTAAGTCAACGGCGTTGCTGATAACCTCGGAATCGAACTTAAGCACTATGAAATCCGTAAGGTCTTCATAGAACTTCGTAAGAACTCGAAACATCTCTTTTTGTCTTATCTCTTTTTCATCAACCTTCTTTCTCAAGGCAGAAGTAAGCTCGACGATCGTCAGTTCCGAAATTGAGATGACGTATTTCTCGAAAATCTCGTCAATTATGTCGGAATACTCTTCTTTGTGATACCTCTTTACCAAGGCACTCGTATCTAAGTAAGCTATCTCCACTCCTCATCCCTCTCCCTTAAAACCTCCTCCGCAAGAGGTCTCTTGATCTTCGATAAAATTTTCCTGACTTCCTCTAAGCTTGTTTCTCCTCCCTCTCTCTTAATCTTCCTAAAAATCGGATATTCGATTTCGATGCGTATCTCTCCAGCTTTCATTACTTTCAAATTTGTAAAGTAGGATAAAAATGTTGCTATCTTTTGGAAAATCCGTTCTTAAGATTTTGATAAGGAAAAAAGGAAGTAAAATCAGCTCAGAACTTCAATCCATCTCGATATTTTCATTTATTCCGGTTTTGAGCATCTTGTGAATGAGGTAACAAACTACGTTTCCATATTTGTTGGCGAATTCGTGAGGCGTAAACATACAGTTGGTATTAATACTTTTTTTGTATGATCGGAATTGTTGGTCTCTATTTTTCCCTTGCTCTCATCAACCCATATTCTTACGCTCTGTTCTGTCTTGTCCCCCTTCATATTTTCGGCTTTTCTGTTTAGATAAATGACCGTTCCCGGATAAGTATATTCCACACCTATTGTTTTCAACATTATTATTCACTATTACGCAATTATTTGCTTCTACGTATATTCCTGCACCTAGAAGGCTTACACTCTTAATCGTAAACCCTGAGATAGTCACATTGTCAGCTGTAATTTCGAATACATCATCACCTGCAGCTTGAACAGTTAATTACTACATTTGTTTGTATTTTTTAATATTAACATTTTAGTTAGTTAATAAAAATTTAACCGAGCTTGCTAAAGCTAAGGGAATAAATCTCTCTAAATTTATGGAATACAAGCTGAGAGAAGAGCTTTTTCAAGAAACAAATTCATGCGGGGGGCGGGATTTGAACCCGCGGACCCCTACGGGACAGGGTCTTAAGCCCTGCGCCTTTTCCTAGCTCGGCAACCCCCGCTCAACTTCTGTTTAATTGATTGATTTATGAAATTTGTGCTTAATCATTGTCTATGAGTCTTGCCATTGCATAAGCTGGAAATATGCTTGAAAAATCTCCAAATTTATCCTTTAGGGAAATATAATCTAAACCTGCGTGCTTAGATGCTTTTTTTAAAATGAATTCGCCAATACCGCATCCAATTACTTTGTTTAATTTGTATTTTGCTGCTAATGTTTCTATTGCCTTACTCGTTTTCTTAATCATCTCTTCTTTAACCAATTTCGCTAATTTAAAAATATTGTCTTTACCGATTTCATCAACATCACAACACAAAGTTCTTGCAATTCTTCTCATACAATCTTCTTTGCCTTTATCTCTTCCATCGGGTGTTTCACAATTGTAATCTTTAACGCTTATATCGCCAGTTAAAGTGAAAATATCTCCAGTAATTGAGAAGTACTCTGAAGCTAAAGGAGTGGAATCAAATTCTGGTAAAACGTAGAAGATAGGGGTTCTTAGAATTCCAAAGTATATAAGCTCCTTTCTTCTTAGCCTTTCATAATCAGTTTTTCCAGCCTCAATTTTATTTGTCACAGGAATCAAATCTGTTGTTGTTGATCCCATGTCTGCAAATAGAAAATTTTCGTAATATCTTAGCAAAAATTTTGTTGATGCAACCCAATTACTTGCCGCAAATAACTTTGGATCATCAATTTTGCTCTTAATGTTACCATTAACGTCCAAATAAAAAATGTTGCAATTATCAAAAACATCATTGACAACAGATGAGATGTACCTTATGCCATTAACCTTGTTGTCAAATGAATCTGCCAGCTCTGCTGTTATAACAACACCCACGCTTTTTGGCTTGTACTCTTTCTTAATTTCAAAAAGCTGCTTGTTTAGTTCTTTCCATTTTTTCCACATCGGAAAATAAATTATCTTGCCATCGTTAATACTTGCAACCTTCAAATTGGCTCCACCAATATCCAAGCCAATGCTAAAAGAACTCATCCAAACTAGCCTCCCCAAAGCTAAACGTTTGAAAATCCATACCCAGGGGATATTTTTTTATTGCTATGTGATGTGGAGGGAAGAAATGGCCTATATGCGTTAAAACAACCTTTTTAGCATTTATTCTCTTAGCTAAGCTTAATGCTTCGTTTGCGTTCATGTGCTTTTTAAATCTACCTTCAGGAGCTAAGGCTTCAACGATAAATAGGTCTGCATCCATCATCTCTGCCAAGCTTTTATTTGGAACGTTTTTGTTTGTATCCCCACTAACAACAATTTTATAGCCATCACATTCAATTTTAACGCCAACACTTTTAACTGGAGGATGGTTTACATCAAACAATGTTATATCCATTCCAAAAAGGTTGAAAGTATTGTAGCTTTCAACCTCAATTGGCTTATACTTCAAAAATTTCATGAAATAAGCTATGCTTTCGTGAATCTCGGGCAGAGTAAAAACGTTTACATTGCTTTGAACTCTATAAAAATCTCCAAAACCAATAAAGTGATCGTAGTGGCAGTGAGTCCAAATAACTGCATCAACCCTGTCTATATCCATTCTCAAAAGCTGCTCCCTCATGTCGGGTGAGGTATCAATCAACAATGTTTTTCCAGCATTTTGAACCATTACTGAGAATCTTCTTCTCTGCCAACCCATCTTTCTTGCATCCTCACAAGTTCTGCAATGGCATCCGATAACTGGGGTGCCTGGAGAGTCTCCTGTTCCTAATAAAACAACTCTCATGCTAATATGATGCTCTAAGTCTAAACCTACGCTTTACGCCCTCAACAGCTTCGACTAAATCATTTTGAGTTAATTCTTTATTTCCCCTAATCAAAGCTTTTAAGACAGCCTCCCTAACAACAAGCTTTATCTCAGCCCCAGTAAAACCGTCAGTAATCTTTACAAGCTCATCTATGTTGTATTTGCCAGGAATTCTTAATAAACTCAATTCAAATATTCTTTTTCTAATAAATTCTGTTGGCTTTGGAAATTCAACTATTTTGTCAAACCTTCTCCAAACAGCTGGATCAAGCAAACTTGGATGGTTTGTTGCAGCAATTAAAACAACCCCATCCTCAACCAAGTTAATTTCATCAATTGATTTGAGTAATGTATTAACAGCCCTCTTTACTGCAGCGTGCTCATCACTTGTTCTCGTTTTTGCAACGTAATCAAATTCGTCTATGAAAAGAATACAGGGGTTAAGCTTTCGAGCAATTTCAAATACTTTTTCAATGTTCTTAGAAGTCTCACCTAAGTATTGGCTTGTAATCATCGAAAGCTTTACTTCAACAAGCGGTAAATTGAATCTCTTACTTAAAGCTCTTGCCGTAGTTGTTTTACCAGTTCCTGGAGGACCGATGAACAACAATTTTCCAACATCTATCAGGCCAATTTGTTTTAAAAACTCCCTTTCTTCAATAGCAACCTCTATTTTTCTTATTTCCTCCAATTGCTCTTTATCTAAGACAACATCGTCAAAATCAATCTTTATGTCTTCTGGAGAGAAAACTCTAACTAATCCAAGCATTTCTGCTGTTTCTTCATCCTTCTCCAACTCAGCTATAACGCTTTTTAACCATTCCCTATCACTATACTTTGGCTTATTTCTTTTCTTAGCTTCCTGATACGAAACATTTAGAGAATCGTAATTTTCGTAGTAGTAAGCCAAAACAGGATTGTTCTTTATAAGTTCAATTCCTTTGTGAGCGAACCACTTTGTTGCAATTTCAAGGGATGTGAGCTTTAGTTGCTTAGTAAACGTATTAAAATCGATGAAGGGTAATTTTTTAATGAAATTGTCAAATTTACCAACATATTTTAAAGCAACGTCTTGTTTTACAGCCAATGGCCTGCTAATTTTATTTTTTCCATAAAATAATTTTCTTATCTCCTTGGGAATGTCATCTTCACTAAGTTCATTAAACTTGTTGTAAATTTCGGCCGTTAGTAGTAGTTCAACAAGTTTTACCTCACTCATACAGAACACTTCAAACATTTCTAAGCTACAACTTTTAAATTTTTTGGCTAAATTATGATTTAAGATTTAAATTTGTACAATTTTGCTTGGCCAAACAAATTACAATTTGATAACGTATAAATACTCAAATTTCAACTTTGTATGATGATTCGAGTACTTGTTAGTCCAATGAATATGGAGGAAGCTATAGAATCTATTAAAGGTGGGGCAGATATAATTGACGTGAAAAATCCTAGGGAAGGTTCTTTAGGGGCAAACTTCCCCTGGGTTATAAAAAGCATTGCAGATGTTGTAAAAAAGCATGGTAAAGAAATTAGTGCTACAACGGGTGATTTAGATTACAAACCAGGAACTGCAAGTCTTGCAGCCTTAGGAGCAGCAGTAGCGGGAGCAGATTACATAAAAGTTGGATTATATGGAGTTAAAGACAAAGATGAGGCCTACGAAATGATATATAACGTTGTTAGGGCTGTTAAGGATTATGATTCAAATAAAAAGATCGTTGCTGCCGCATATGCTGATTATAGCAGAATATTAGCAGTTTCACCAATGGATCTGCCTGAAGCTGGTAGAAAAGCTGAAGTGGATGGAATTATGATCGATACTGCAATAAAAGATGGTACAACGCTGTTTGATCACTTAGATATCAATACTATTGCGCAATTTGTTGAAAAAGCCCATGAAAATGGAATGTTTTGTGCTTTGGCAGGAAACTTATCTTGGAATCACATTGAAATGCTTAAAGAACTTAAACCAGACATAATTGGTGTAAGAACTATGGTTTGTGAGAGCGGGAGGAATTCAAAAATAAGGAGCGAGTTGGTAAACAAGCTTGTTAAGGCGATACAGTAACTGAGCAAAGCTCCTTAAGAAGTTTTTCCCCTTCCCTACTTCCTTTTGCTATGAGTAAATCTCCAGAGAATATCTTAGTTGAGGCTGTAGGCTTTGTAATCCACCTGTTCCCCCTTTTTATTGCAACAACGTGCATCCCAGTATTTGATTCCACTTTAGCTTCGCCTAAGGTTTTTCCATCTAGATTAGATTGTTCTGTAACTTCAACGATTGTTATTACTTCATCTGCTTCCCTCATCGCTTCCATAAAGATTGGGTGAATCTCCATTTTCTCTATCATTATCTCGGCAATCTCTCTTGCCGAATCTGCAATGTATTCCGATGAATATGCTATGTCCATTAAAGCCATCAAAGGTTTTATATCTTCATAACTGCTAAAATGCTTACTACTTTTCAAAACCCAGTGTAATAAGTCGAATTTCATGTTGTCTATCTTTTCTTCTAAATAAACTGCTTCCTGTGCAATATCTTCGTTATTATAAAGCAATGATGAGTAGCTTAAATCAACAGCCAGTTCAGATAAATTTTTCATCTCAATTAGTATATCTACAGCTCTGTCTAAATCTTCAAAGTTTAAGTCAATTTCTAATTCTTCTATAACAAGCTTTTCACCAGTAACTACTTCGTAAAACTTTGGTAAAGATGTTGGATCTCCAATTGCAAATAGTATATCGCCTTTTAGTATTTTTACGTCTCTATCTGGATTGAATATCCACTCAAATCCTCTCTTTATTGCTATAACTCTCATACCTGTTCTTGTGTGCAATTTAGATTCGTTTAGAGTTTTATCAGCAATTTCTGAGTTCTCTGAAACTCTCACTTTTGCAACAGTTTCCTCAGAATGCCTTAATATTAATCTAATCATATCCTTTGGAAGTTTAAAACCCTTCAAGACTAACGTAGCAATATCTCCAGCAGCATTTCCCATTTTTTGAGCAGCACTCGCTATTTGCAGTATTGACGATACGGATTCAGCTTCATCAACCCTTCTCGCTGCTAAAATTGAAACTATCCTTATCTGCTTTAAAAGATCAAAAACTCTGTTTTCTAAGTCTAAAACCTCTTCGGCAATATCTTCATTGTCATAAAGGATTGCAGAATAGGCAAGATCAATCATCAATTCGGATGTGTCTTTGATCTCCACCAACAAATCCTTGACGGTACGACGCATTTAATCCTTTAACGATATAAGAAAATAAATAACTTTCTCATTTAATTGGGATGAGACATATTATTTCAAGTTTTGGAGAATCTTCATTGATTACATGATGCGGCTCGTTTGGCTCTACAAATATGGCATCACCAGCCTTGATTTTTATTTTGTTTTTACCATCTGAAATGTATCCCTCGCCTTTAACAACGAACATCTCATGCTCCCAATCGTGGGAATGTAAAGGCGTCTCGCCACCCTTTTCAATTACAAAATACCGCATTGCAAAGTTCTTTGCTCCAACCTTTTCATCGATTACCCATCTAAGGGTTACTTTATCCACGCCCTCAATTTGTTCCACCTCTACATCGTATACGTTTATAACCTGCATGTTACTGGCTGTTTGACTTTGTTTAAAAAGTTAAGTATTTAGCGAAAAGTAAGGCTAACTTTTAAAGCTATGTAAAGAATGCTTAAAGAGAAAAAGACAATTTTTTCCCAGGAAAAGGTATTTTAATTGATGTTTTCTGGATTAGCTATGCACATTCCTAGAATCATGCTCTCAGCTATTAGAAGCAGAACAGGGAAAACTACGATATCTATTGGTTTGATGAGGGCTTTGACGAATAGAGGTTATAA
>JAGGXN010000067.1 GCA_021163065.1 Archaeoglobaceae archaeon
ATGCCAGTAGGTGAGGATGATTTAGATAAGATTGGTAGGGAGAAGAGGGAAAAGATTGAAAGTTTGATGGAGGATGCTGCAAGCTTTAAAGGCTTACTGACTCTGGAAAATTTGAAGCTCAAAATATTCCCCGATCCAATTGCCGACTATTTGAGATTTGAATGGTTTAAAGATAAGAATTTTGATTCCAATGCCGTTATGAATGATCCGCTTTTCAACAAATTTTTGAAACACATGCCTTTTAGACTTTCAGCAAACCTCTGGGGGATTGTAGGCGTTGTTGCAAGCAAGTATCATGCTGGAAAAGTAGATGAGGCAAAAATGTTGGCTTCAAAGTACAAAGCTTTGATGAACAGCATTTTTGAAAAGTTAAATCAAAAAGAATTTGATGTTGGAAATGCAGTTGAATACTTTTCTGCAATGGTCTTCTTCACTGGAAATCTAAGAAGGGTTATCAAGCTTGAAGCATCGTTTGAGAAGTGGAACGATGTTTTCAAGAAGAACAAAAACGGAGATGTTGTTGTAGTGTTTGCTAAGGCTTTGTACAATTCAGCTACAATTTATGGCAAGAATAATAAGCTAAAAGAAATGCAGGAATGCGTTGATAGGCTTGAGGGATTGGTTAAAGAAGCTAAAGAAGATGAGAAATTGATTGATAAGGTTGGAGATGTTGTTGTAGTGTTTGCTGGGGCTTTGTACAATTCAGCATTATATTATGGCGAGAATAATAAGCTAAAAGAAATGCAGGAATGCGTTGATAGGCTTGAGGGATTGTACAAAGATTATCCAGCATTTGTTGCTGAACCGTTTGCAAGGGCAACGTTGTTGCTTTCAAAGACTGCAATAAATTCAAAATCAGCTGAGATGTTAATAAAAGCGTGGAAGTACATTTACATATACAAATCACTGGAAATATACAAAACAGGGAAATACGAAAACATTATCAAAAAAATTGAAAGAGATGTGGAAACGAGTCTTACCTCCAAAATTAATGACAATCCAGAAGTTGTAGGTGAAATCGTTAAAATACTTGGCGATGATGCAACCGTTATGCTAAACGAGATGTACGATAAAGTAAACGATGAAGCAAAAGAGAAAATTATTGAAGTGATGAAAGAATTGTTAAGATGATTTTTGCACGATCTTAACAATAATCATTAACTTTTAAAATTTGAATTGTAGTAGCCTTGTTGAAAACTTGCTGGAATACGTTACCGATAAGGCCGTAAGTTTGGTTGCTAAGCTTTTGAGATGGAGAATGGAGAAATTTTAATGTAAGTTATAGAATTTTAGGACTACAAATAAAAGATATAAATTATAAAAGCTACTCTTAATTTCTAGGCTTTAAATCATGTATTCACTAATGATGTAATCTTTATAACGGAAAAACCACTGGACTGCAATTGCCAATCGGTTTTGCTTTCTTGATTGACTCGAGCAAAAAAAGTCTCGCTAAGCGGCATGAATCTTCCAAACTATTGCCCTTAGCCAAATAGCAAGTTAAAGCCGTTGAATAAACGCAGCCAGTTCCATGAATTTCGAAGGCTGAAAATTCAGCTTCGACTGTGTAAATCTTTGACTCATTAAGATCATAAACAACATCCTTACCGTCTAAACTTCCACCGGTTATAATTGTAGAGCAGTTAAAACTCTTAGAAATCTTTTTAGCAGCATTTTTGGCATCTTCTAAACCTCTTATATTCTGATTTGCCATTAAAGCTGCTTCACTTGCATTTGGCGTAATGTAATCACAGGCTTTGGCTATTACTTTGTAAACTTCGACATCCGAGAATTCATAACCAACTGATGCTTTTATAACTGGATCTAAAACTTTTGGAACTTCTAATTCCTTAATTTTGTCTGCAATTAGTTTGGCAGCCTCAACATCGCAAACTAAGCCAATTTTTATTCCAGCAATGTTTAAATCATCAAAAACGGCTGAAAGTTGCTTGTCAATGGTTTTTGCTTTAACTCTTTCAACCCCTAAAATTTTACAAGTATTTTGAAATGTGATTGCTGTAACAACAGATGATGGATGAAAGTCCAAAGATGATATTGTCCTAATATCAGCATGAATTCCTGCTCCGCCGCAAGTGTCAAAGCCCGCTATCGTCAATATTGACGGGAATTTCATGTTTCTAATTTACAAGCGCTTTAAAAATAATTTGCTAAAAGAAAACAATTAAATTCCTAAGATTGAATTTCCAAAAATGAGAGATGTAATTTTATCAACGCTAAAAAATTACGATAAAGATAACATATGCATAGCAACCTTGGGCAGCCATTCTGCTTTAAACATACTTAAAGGGGCAAAAGAGGAGGGCTTTAAAACGATCTGTATTTGTAGGGATAAGGAGAGAATAATCTACGAATCTTTTGGTGTTGCAGATGAAATAATACCAATAAAGGACTATCCAGACTTGCTTGATGAAAAGCTACAAAGCAAGCTTATTGATTCAAATGCAATCTTAATTCCCCACGGTTCATTCAATGCATACATTGGAAGCTTAGACAAGCTCAGAATTCCAATATTTGGAAATAGAATTTTAATGGAATGGGAAGTTGATAGAAAAAAACAAAAGGAGTGGTTGGAAAAAGCGGGAGTTAGGTTGCCAAAAACGTATTCAAATCCTGAAGAAATTGATGGATTGGCAATAGTAAAGTTTCCTGGAGCTAAAGGAGGTAAGGGGTACTTTATAGTTGCAAACAAAGATGATTTTTATGAGAAATCTAGGAAAATGGTTGAAAATGGTTTGATTTCGAAAGAGGAGATGGAAAATGCGTTCATCCAAGAATACGTTTTTGGTGTGAACATTTACTTCTCCTTCTTCTATTCTTACGTATTGGACAGAATTGAACTAATAGCAATTGACAGGCGCTATGAATCGACAGTTGATGCCTTGGGTAAGATTCCAGCAGAAATTCAAATTAAAGCAGAGATAATGCCAACCTACACGGTTGTTGGCAACTTTCCAATAGTTCTAAGGGAAAGCTTGCTATCCCAAGCTTTAAATGCCGCAAAGAACATTGTTGATGTTTCAAAAGAGATAGCTTACCCTGGAATGGTTGGACCGTTTTGCATCGAGTCCGTTTTTGATGAAAATGCTGAGATGGTTGTTTTCGAAATATCTGCAAGAATTGTGGCAGGGACAAATGTTGGAATTCCAGCATCGCCATACTCTTACATTCTTTGGGGGGAAAACATGTACATGGGGAGAAGAATAGCGAGGGAAATCAAGATTGCAATTGAAAAAGAGCTGTTAGATGAGGTTGTTTACTAATTTTTGTTGGAGGGAATAGTATGAATAAAGGAGAGAAGTTTGACTATGCAAAGGCTGGTGTAGATATAAGAAAGGAAGAAAAGGCGATAAAAGCTTTGATTGGAAAAATAAAGCACATTAGGAAGGGATTTGGTGAACCAATTTTGATGGGACATTACGCAAGTGTTATTGATGTTGGTGTAGGCTTAGCTATTACAACAGATGGTGTTGGGAGCAAGATTATGATTGCAGAAGCTTTAAACAAATTTGACACAATTGGAATTGACTGTGTTGCAATGAACGTTAATGATCTCATCGCTATTGGTGCTGAACCAATAGCAATGGTCGATTATATAGCCATCCAAAAACCAGATGAAAGGGTAATGGAAGAAATTGCTGTTGGATTGGAAAAAGGATGTGAGATTGCGAACATAACATTGGTTGGTGGGGAAACTGCAACGTTGCCAGAGATGATTAACGGGATTGATTTAGTTGGAACGGCAATAGGTGTTGTTGAGAAAGATAAGATAATAACTGGTGAAAAAATAGAAATTGGAGATGTTATTGTTGCAATTGAAAGTAGTGGCATCCACAGCAATGGGTTAACATTGGCAAGGAAAGTTGTTGAGAAAAGCGGATTGAGCTATGAAGATGAATTTGACGGTAAAACGATTGGTGAAGAATTGCTAACTCCAACGAGAATCTATATTGAAGTCTTGGATATTGTTAAGAATTATGACGTTCATGGATTAGCCCACATTACTGGTGGTGGAATGTTGAATTTGAAAAGATTAAAGAACGTTCGTTTTGTTATCGATAAGCCATTAAAACCGCAAAAGATATTCAACTTCATCCAAGAGCTTGGCAACGTTGATGAGGATGAAATGTATAGAACTTTTAACATGGGAATGGGATTTATGATAATTTTGCCAAAAGATGAAGCTAAAAAGATTGACATTGGAAAGATCGTTGGATACGTTGATGAGGGAAGTGGAGTTTATGTTAAAGACTTGAGAATTGACAAATAAGGCTTTAATATTCTAAGTCTTACAAACATTGTGGAGGTAGTCACATACTCAAGAAACGTGTTTATACCGTTAACAAACGCATGCAGAAATAGATGTGCCTACTGCGGTTTTAGAAGCGACAATCCAAAATTGATGGATGAAGCAGAAGTATTAGAGCTTATTAAAAGGGCAAAAAGTGCTAAAGAAGCGTTGTTTACATTTGGTGAAAAACCTGAGATTTATGATGAAATAAAAAGAAAACTTAAAGCAATGGGATATTCGTCCTTCTTAGATTATTTAGTTGCAATGAACAAAATGGCTATAGAAAATGGACTTTTACCCCATACCAATGCTGGAATACTCGAAAAATCGGAATTGAAGAGATTAAAGCCTTACAATGCGAGTATGGGTTTGATGCTTGAACAAGCAGTTGAATTGGATTGCCATAAAAATAGCCCGGGAAAAAAGCCTGAGATAAGAATTAAGATGATCAAAGATGCTGGAAAGCTTAAAATTCCGTTTACAACGGGAATTTTAGTAGGAATTGGGGAAAGTAAGTATGACAGGGAATATTCCTTGGAAGTTATTTCAGAAATTCATAAAAATTATGGACACATTCAGGAAGTCATAATTCAAAACTTTAGTCCAAAGAAGGGGACTGAAATGGAAAACTTTAGTCCGCCAACAATTGAAGAAATGCTTGAAACTGTTAAAATTGCAAGAAATATTTTGCCAAACGATGTTACGATTCAAATTCCCCCAAACTTGGTTGAAGACATTTATCCATTCATAAAAGCTGGAGCAAGAGATTTAGGTGGTATATCTGATGTTACCCCTGATTACATAAATCCTGAGCATCCATGGCCTGCGATACAAAAAATCGAAAGATGTTTAAAGGGTGAAATTATTCTAAGAGAAAGATTGCCCATATATCCCAAATACATAAAACTGAATTGGTTTAGCGACGAAATTAGTTGGTTGATAAAAAAGCTTTCAGATGGAGATGGATATGCTAGTCCAGGATTATAAAAAGTTGATAGAAGATCCGTTTGAAACATTTAAAATTGCCGATGAAATTAGGAAAAAGGCAGTTGGCGATGTAGTCACATTTGTTGTAAACAGAAACATAAATTTTACCGACATTTGTGTAAATAATTGTAAATTCTGCTCTTTTAGAAATAAATTCAAATTTTTGCTTAGCCTTGAAGAAATAAAGAGGAAAGTTGAGGAAGCTTTGGACTATGGATGTACAGAAATTTGCATTCAAGGCGGCATACATCCAAAGTCTAACTTAGATTTCTACATATCAATTCTTGAAGCTGTGAGAGAGATTTCAAATAAAATTCACATACACGCTTTTTCACCAATGGAGGTTTACAACGCTGCAAGAAAAAGCAACGTTAGTATTAAAGATGCATTAAAGGAGTTGAAAAAAGCAGGATTAAATTCAATGCCTGGAACGGCAGCAGAAATTTTGAACGATGAAATAAGGAAAATAATTTGTCCAGAAAAGCTTACAACGAAGCAGTGGATTGATGTAATTACGAAAGCTCATAAAATTGGAATACCAACAACAGCAACGATGATGTATGGGCATATTGAAAATTGGAATCATAGAATTGAGCATTTGTTGATAATCAAGCAGATTCAGAAAAAAACGTCAGGTTTTACTGAATTCATTCCTCTACCTTTCATGTGGAAGAACAACGAATTGGGTAAGATTACAAAAAGCCCATCTGGCTTTGAAGATTTGTTGGTCATAGCAATTTCAAGAATAATACTTTATCCAGAGATAAAGAACATCCAGGCATCATGGGTTAAAATGGGCTTAAAGTTAGCTCAAGCTGCATTGAACTTTGGGGCAAACGACTTAGGTGGCACTTTAATGGAAGAGAACATTTCAAAAGCTGCTGGAGCTACAAGCGGTGAATTTTTGGAGGTTGAAGAGCTAAAAATCTTGATCGAATCTGCCGGAAGGATTGCAAAGCAAAGAGATACGTTGTATAGAATTGTTGATTGATTTTGGTTTTTATTTTAAACCATTTACCGTTTAAGCTCGTCTTTTAGAGTAAATCTTTTTAATGTTTAAACACATTAGAAATTTATGGAAAATAACTATATAAATTTGTTAACAAGTTGCTTGGTGGTCTAAGATGAGGTGAAATTATGAGAAACAAAAAAGAAACCATTAGGAAATTTGTAAGTCTAATTAATAATGAGGAAGAACAAGGAGGACTATGGTTGCCGAATATCCAACGAAGTTTTGTTTGGAGTGAAGAGCAGATAGAGAAACTCTTCGACTCAATTATGAGAGAATACCCTATAGGCAATTTTTTAATTTGGAAAACAAAAGAACCTGTAAAAATGAGAAAATTTGTTGATAACTATAGAAATGGGCTAAAACTAATTGATTTTTATGTTCCTAAAAAATGAAAAAATAAAATTACTCGTATTAGATG
>JAGGXN010000040.1 GCA_021163065.1 Archaeoglobaceae archaeon
AAGCCACGTTTACTATCGTAATGATCCAGACAAGGGCGTGGATATACCAATAATAGTAAAAGAAAACATCGTCAACCATTCGATAACAAGGGATGTTGAAAAATTTGCAATAATCTGGGGTTGTTCCCTGAAAATAAGCTACCCATTCAAAGCCTTGGCTTTTACAACGGAAAATGGATGGGGAGACACAAATTCATTATGGGTGAAAGACGTTAGCGATTGGTACTGCGTTAACGATGATTTTGAAGCTGTAGGCAAAATGCCAGTCTTGGCTGCTGGAAAGATAGGGAATGGAAAGGTTGTTGCAATAGGAGATGGAGGTATGTTTATCAACGCTTGGTTAGATGGCTATGATCACAAACAGTTGGCTTTGAACATATTTGAATGGCTTGGCAATTAGCCTTGCTTTAAAACGTGGAGGGAGATGTAAAGGCATACGACACCAATCATGGAGGCGAGGAAAATTAGCATTCTGTTAAATTCAATATAGCCTGTCATCATCTTGAAAATCAAATAGTAGCAAAGGATGCCGATGATAAAGAATACTGATGAAATTGTTACCCTTTTTATTAGCTTTAAATTCATAGCCCTTCTTGATCAAAAAGACTTTTAGATTTTTTCAAAAGTTAAAGACAAACCTAAGCAACAATGGCAACATCAAACAGCCCATGCAGCTTATTCTTCTAATCTTCAAAAACAAGGTTGACAATCCAATTGGAATTGCGGAGAGAAATACTGCCAATCCAAAAATTCCGGTTAAAGAGTAAACGATAAAAAAGAGAAAGGCTAAGATTGTAAAAGACAGATAGTCAAGCCTAATTTTTTCCAATAACCTTATAGAGATAATTCCTATGGTTAAAACTAGCAGAGTAGATGCTAAAGATGCAAATATGCCCGAAAGAAGTATTGCCTGAACGTCAACGTTATTAACAATCTTTGAAAAAACCGATGCTGCACCACTCCTAACTTTTCCCACAGCAAAAAGGACAGCAAAGCATAGAAGGGCATTTGCCGTATTAGCAGAGCTTAACGCAGATATAAAGTTTTCTCTATCCTTTATTGCCGCCGATGCCATTACGGTTGCTACACCAGAACTTACTGCTGGAAACAAGCTAACTAAAGCTCCTGACAAGCTACCTGGTAGAACACCGTAAATTGAAGGTATCTTTACTTCCAAATCCTGCTTAGGAATTCTATTCGTCTTAAAACTCACAATGAGAACTGGAGCGGCAAATAAACCAGTTAGCAGTGGAATAAAAATTGACGATGCGAGGTTTATCTCAGCTAGAGATTGATTTTTGAATGCGACAAATCCCAAAAATCCTGAAACGATGAATACTAAGAAGGCATAGAACCTTTTTCTCCACGCTGCAAGGCTACCTTCAAAGATCTCAGCCCTCTCACTTAAAATAACAAAGGCTGATGCAAAAATTAGGAAGTAGGGAGTGAAACTATAGATTTTACCGTAAAAATAATTTAAATTGGATAGAAACACAACAAAAATTGGAATCGAAATGAGAAATGAAAATAGACTTGAAAAAGCAGATAAGCTTAATGCAGCAAACCCCTTTCCATCTAAAACCATTTCATGAGCAGGCAGTACGGCAATAGCGGTATCCTCCTCAGGAACGCCAATTAAAGCAGATGGAATTATGTCTAAAAATGAATGGACAATTGCATTTGTAAATATAACAATTCCCAATTCAAACGGGGAAAAGTAGTTAGACAGTATTGGCATGTATGCCAATATTAACGCTGCAAAAGTGTTGTTGTGAATTCCTGGTGTGAGACCGCTTATTATTCCGAGAAGAATGCCAAATAAAATAGCATTTAGCATTTTATAAAATCATGCTCAAGAATCTCCTAGTTCTTTCATGCTCGGGATCGCTAAATATCTTCTCAGGCTTACCCTCTTCAACAATTATGCCATCATCCATAAAAATTACTCTGTCTCCAACTTCCTTTGCAAATCCCATCTCGTGTGTTACGACTATCATCGTCATCCCATCTTTTGCAAGCTGTTTCATAACATCTAAAACTTCCTTAACCAACTCGGGATCTAAGGCAGATGTAACTTCATCAAAAAGCATAACCTCTGGGTTCATTGCTAAGGCTCTTGCTATCGCAACTCTTTGTTGCTGCCCTCCACTAAGCTGAGAAGGATAGTAATCAGCTTTGTCAGCAAGTCCTACCTTTTCCAACAGTTTCATTCCTATTTCAATCGCCTCCTCCTTTTTCATCTTCTTTATTTTAATAGGTGCCAAGGTTACATTCTGTATTGCTGTAAGATGTGAAAACAGGTTAAATTGCTGGAAAACCATCCCAATTCTCTGCCTAACTTTGTTTATGTCTACTTTGCTGTCAGTAATGTCAATTCCATCAAGTATTATCTTTCCAGAAGTTGGCTCCTCAAGTCTATTGATGCATCTAAGCAAGGTCGACTTTCCACTTCCAGAAGGGCCGATAATAACAACCACTTCGCCCTTCTTAACCGACATGTTTATTCCTTTCAAAACGTGTAGGTCATCAAATTTTTTGTGAAGATTTTCAATTTTTAGCAGTGTCATCTTAAAAACATTTTAAAAGTTGTTTATGAAATTTTCTAACAATTAGCTAACTTCATAAGTTCCAAGTTTCTTTTGCGAATAGCTCACAAGTCTGCTTGGAGGTATTGTCATTAGTAGGTAAAACAGAGCAACACCTAAGAATGGTGTCCAAGCGTTAAAAGTTGTGTTCACAATTTGCCTACCAACTCTTGTTAACTCAACTATGGATATTACTGAAAGCAACGATGAACCCTTCAATAAAGCTATGAATTCATTGCCCAAAGCTGGAAGAACATTTCTAAATGCTTGTGGTAATATTACGTATCTCATAGCTTGTAAATAGCTCATTCCGAGTGATCTTGCAGCTTCCATCTGACCTTTTGGCACAGATTCAATACCAGCTCTGACAATCTCAGCAATGTAAGCTCCAGAGCAAATGCTTAAAGCGATAATCCCTGCAGGTTCTGGTTGCAAGTTTATTCCTATTGCCGGTAAGCCGAAGTAAACAATCAATATTTGCACTAAGAGAGGAGTACCTCTGATTATTTCTACGTAGGTTGTTGATATACTAAAAAACAACTTGTTCTTTGACACTCTCCCCAATCCCGCAATAGAACCAATTATTAAACCAAAAAGAATTGAGAGCACAGTTA
>JAGGXN010000167.1 GCA_021163065.1 Archaeoglobaceae archaeon
CGGCCCATGTACACAACCCGAAAAGACCTTTGTACAAAGCAACGCCCAATTTACCTCCAGTTCCCCAAACTGCAGCTTGTGCACCGAATACCATTCCCAAACCCATGGCTATTGCAGCTGGCCAAACGAGTCTCTTTTGCGTGTACCAGTTTATTGTGCTTGACAAAGAGTTTAGCCAAGTTATTGCTGTATTTGAAAATCTTATATGATCTGTAAGGTATTTACCAGCATCGTTGTACATCCCGATGTTTATTGCCTTCCCCTTCAATTTTTTAGCCCATGCACCAATGCCTAAGATTGATATGTGTCCTACGCCTGCCATTATTCCTCCAAAGGCGCCTACAGTTGAGAAAATCCATCCAACCCAAATACACCACAGCAAATACACAAGCGCATTAATTTTTATTGTCTCTCCAGCAATTTCCATCCATGTAATGTCTAACATACGCTCACCTCTGCTCAGCTCGTAAAAATGAATTTAAAAACGGTTTGCGGTTCTGAAAAGTTTAGGCAGAACCTAATAATCATTTAAAAAATTTGCTTAGCTAAGCACTAATCGGTGGTAACATGCGTGAAATGAAATTTGAGGAAATCGAGATCCTAAATAGAAGTAAGGCTGAGATATATAAGTTTTTATCCACTGTTTTAAGAGATGAAATTCAAAAAGAGCTTTTGAAATCTTTAAAAAAATCTGAATTCTTAGAAGGATTGCAGAGGGTCTTTGGATGTGTTGCAAGGGAGATGAGGGATGGAATTAAACGATTGGTCGAGTATGCAACTGAAATGGAAGTAGAAAAAGAATATAAAGAATTGAGATATGAATATGCTGATCTATTTTTGAATGCCGGTAAAACGCCAGTTTTTCCATACGAATCTGTTTACGTTACTGGAGAACCTTTGGTAAACCAAAAACCGACATTTGAAGTAAAGCAATTTTATAGAGAAGCTGGAATACATGGAGTGCATAAGAAAGACGATTATCCAGAGTTAGAAGACCACATTGCGGTTGAGTTTGAATTCATGAGATACCTTTGTGAAAATAACTTAATAGACCTGCAAACTAAATTTATAAAGGAGCATTTGCTGTGGGTTAAGAAGTTTTTTGATGATTTAAAGAGGTATTCAAATTCTGAATTTTACAAAGCCATTGCTGAAATCGGAAGTGGATTTATAAATATTGAGAAAGATATTGCAGATAGTTTTAGTAAAGCTGAAGTTCCTGAGGAGTGTGTTGATCCATTAAACATATTTGGTGGTGTTATATCTTTACTTGGTATTGATGATAACTACTACACAATTGAGGAAGGAGTTAAAGAGTACGAGGGTAAAAAGGAAATTGCATCGCATTGTTATATGTGTGGATCTCTTTGTGGAATAAGAATTACGGTGGAGGATGGAATAATAACTAGTATAAGGGGTTTGGTTGGAGATCCGAAAGGGGATGGTGTTATTTGTCCAAAGGGTGCTGCAGCTTATCAACACACTTATAGTGCTTACAGACTAAAAGCGCCCCTTATTAGAGAAGGTGATAGATTTAGGAAAGCGACATGGGATGAAGCCTTAGATTTCTTTGTTGAAAACCTCAAAAAGTTGGATCCCAGCAAAGTTGTATGGCTTAGGGGCAATGATTGGAATAGGTGGTTGACAGAAGCAGTTATAGATGCTTATGGTGCTCATCGTGTTGGGCATAGACCAATGTGCGATAATGCAATAAGAATGGCTAATGAACACAATTTGAACGATAAAAGGCCATGGATTGATTATAGAGAATCAGATTATATAATTCTCTGGGGTGTCAACGAGCTTGCAACATCTTATGGTAGGAGGAAAGTTAGGTATTTAAGAGAGGCTTTGAAGAGAGGTGCAAAGCTTGTAGTTATTGATACTAGAAGGACTGAAACTGCTGAACTTGCTCACGAATGGATTGCACCAAAACCTGGAACCGATGCAGCGATTGCAATGGCAATGTGCTACGTAATTGTGAAAAACGAGCTTTACAACAAGGAATTTGTTGAAAACTGGACTTATGGATTTGAAGATTTTAAGAAAAGACTGCTAGGCGAGGAGGATGGAATTCCTAGAACACCAGAATGGGCAGAAAAAATCAGTGGTGTACCAGCAGAAACGATTGAAAGAATTGCCATTGAATTTGCAAGTGCAAAGCATCCAGCAGTCATGGTTTGGACCGGTATTGCCCAGACACCGGCCGGATTTTATGGGACACAGGCAATTATGGCGTTAAACGGTTTGATGGGTACGTGGGATGCACCTGGTGGTCCGCAATTACCATTTAAAAGAAAATTAAGAAGTGCTTGGGGGGATAAGCCAAAACCTCCAAAAAATACACCAAAAGAGAAGTTGGACAAGTTAAAGATGTGGGCCGGATGGGTTCCAGCTTATTTTGCAAGGGATGTTGAAGAAGGAAAGATAAAAGCTTTGATTTCATACTGGGGTGATCCTGTTTTATCTTGGTCGAATCAGCAAGCTATTGTTGAGGCGATTAAGAAATTAGATTTCGTTGCAACAATTGATGCATTTATGTCAAACACAGCGTTGCTGAGTCATGTGGTATTGCCAGAATGCACGTTTTTGGAGATGGATGATATAAAGACTGATTGGCTTTATGAAGCCTTTATATCTGGATTCTTTAAGGCGATTAATCCAATGTACGAATCAAAACCAACTTTCTGGATCTATACTGAGATTGCGAAAAGATTAGGGTATGGAGAGTATTTTTCATGGGATAGCATTGATGAGGCTTTTGAAAACATGCTTGGAGAGTGGAGCTTAAAAGAATTAAAAAGGAAAGGCTATATAATTACTGATAAAGCTGAGCATTATAAATACAAGAAATGGGGAAGTTTTAACCCACCAGAAGGTTATAGCTCTTCAGGAACAACAAAAACTGGTAAGTACAATTTTAAGAATCCAGTTGCTGAAGAAAAAGGTATAGATCCTTTGCCAGATTACAAGCCTATTGAAGAGGAATATCCTGAGTTAGTGCCAGATGAGAAGTACCCACTTATATTCCAGAACTTTAGGTTGTTGCATCATGAACACTGCTCGACATTCAACATTCCACAGTTGATGAAAAATTATGGAAAGAATCCACTGTGGATTAATCCAGTAGATGCTAAAGAAAGGGGCATAGAGAATGGTGACAAAGTAATCGTAGAATCCCCATGGGGGAAGGCTGAAGCTGAAGCTTTTGTAACTTGGAATATTAGACAGGGAGTTGTTGCTGCTGCTGGTGGATTTGGACACTGGAGAGGATTGGAAGCAGATCCAAGAACACCTTATGGAGGATTCAACAATGCTTTACTAATTCCACCAAACTATGCTGAAAAGTATGGTGGGAATCCACTGTTTAAGTACGTAAAAGTTAATGTAAGGAAAAAATAATTTGCACTTTTTTAAAATTAAGCATTTTTTCAAAATTTTTGGATTTTATTTTGGAGCATTTAAAATAGTATATATAAAATTTTTGGATATATTGTTCATTTGTAGCTAAAAATCCCTAAAATAAAATGGAAAAACATTTAAGTTAGCTGTTGGAAACATACCTAAAAATAATTTCAAATAGGCGGGTGAATGGAAATGGATGAGTTGCAATATACCGAGTTTATAAAGAAATTAATGAATCCAGAAAATTTATTTGATGAACCAGAGCCGTTAAAAGGTGTTCGAATTTTGGATGTTACAAGTGTTGTTCTAGCACCATCTGCAATAGACTACCTAGGAGAATTTGGTGCCGAGATTATTAAATTTGAGCCGAGAAGAGGAGACCAAATGCGTTATGTAACACCTTATGCATACTTTTGGAAAAACTTATCTCCAGGGTTGCAAGAACAGCATCACAACAGATATTGGGTTGGAATGCACTTGGGACATCCGAAAGCTAAGGAACTCTTTTACAAGTTCGTTAAAAAGAGTGACGTAGTGGTGGATAATTTAACACCTGGGAGAATGGCTGAATGGGGTGTAAGCTATGATAAACTTAGAGAGATAAACCCGAGAATTATACAACTCCACGTTTCAGGTTTTGGAAGCTGGGGGCCTTACACTGGAAGAACTTCTTATGATGCTATAGCTCAAAGTGAGAGTGGTTTTGCGTACATAACAGGCTTTGAAGATAGAGGTCCATTGAAGTCTGGAGTTTGGATTGCGGATTGGACAACTGGATTGATGTGTGCTATAGCGATACTTGCAGCTTTGAATTATAGGGAGAGAACTGGAGAAGGACAATTTATAGACATCTCCCAAGTTGAGACGATGATAAGAGTTTTGGACTGGACTTGGCTTTACATATTCAAAACTGGTAAAAATAGAGAGAGGGCTGGAAATAGAGATTTAGCAATTTGTCCATCTGATTTGTTTGAATGCTTAGATGGTTGGATTGCAATTGCAGCGTTCAAAGAAGAGGAATTCTATGGATTATGCAAAGCCATGGATAGGATGGATTTGTATGAGAAATTTGCCGATCCACTTGAAAGGCTTAAGGATGAAAATGCTAGGTACATATTAAACGAGATTGCTAAGTGGGCTAGAAACATGCATGTTGGAAAAATAGAAGAACTTGGAAACAAGTATGGGTTTGCGGCATCAAGAGTTTTGGAGGTTGATGATATCTATTACAACAAGCACTTCAGAGAGAGAGGAGCAATTCAGGAATACTACGATCCACTGTATGGTTATTTAGTTGATCCAGTGTATCCTCCAAGAATGGAAACGCCAAGCAGGATAAAGTGGGGTGCAAGACCCTTGGGATTTGATAACGAATACGTTTTCACTAAAATACTTGGTTTAAGCTTAGATGAGGTTAAAAAACTTGAAGAAGAAGGGGTAATCTACAAGTGGAATCCAGAAGTGCCGTCTCAATGTCCACCACCAGACTGGGATGGTAAAAGAGGATTAAAATTCCCATGAGGTGATAGTATGGATGATGAAAAGATAGTTGGGATGGCCATAAATAAAGATTATGCAAAGTTTATATATAAAATAACTAATCCAGAAGATGCTCCCAGTAAGCCGGAAGCTTTAGAAGGCACGTTAGTTTTAGATTTAAGCTATGGAAACTATGCTGGATTGTTTGCCTCTTCAATCTTAGCCGAGCTTGGTGCTGAAGTTATAAAAATAGAACCATCAGAAGGGGATATTGCCAGAAAGATGACACCGTATGGAATAATGATTAACGATGCGGGTTTGGCTTATCTTACTGAAGGTAGAAACAAGTTTCACATAACCTTAAACATAGAGACTGAGGAGGGTAGAGAATTATTAAGGAAACTTGTTAAAAAGGCTGATGTTTTGATTGAAACTTTTAAGCCTGGATACATGGATTCACTTGGAGTAGGCTACAGACAACTTAAAGAAATAAATCCTCGGTTGATTTACTGTGCAATATATACTTATGGACACTTTGGGGAGGATGCAGAAAAATATGGCAATCAACCAGATTACGATGTAGTTGATCAGGCGAGGGGCTTAATAATGTCTGTAACTGGTGAACCTGAGCTTGATCCAGACATTCCGAAAGAATATAAGAGGCCTATGAAACATGGAAACTGGCATGGATGGTACATGGCTGGAGGATGGGCTGCTTTTGGTATCTTAGTAGCTTTGTTTTACAGAACTAAAACTGGTAGGGGACAGTTCATTGATTGCTCTCCACCGGAAGGATTGTTTGCAGTATCAAATTATTTGATTCAATACTATCACATGTCGGGAAATAAGATGGTTAGAGCAGGAAACTTTGATTATGCTGTCTTTCCATACACTTATTGCAAGTGTAAAGATGGTTATGCTTTCATGTCTGGATTTACAGACTGGAACTGGGCCGCCTTATGTGAAATCATGAACAGACCAGATTTACAAGAACAATTCCCAACTACGAAAGACAGATTGACTCCAGAAAATCAGCCGATAATTCAAAAGGAGATTGAGAAGTTTACAACAAAGTATACTGCTGCTGAATTGCTTAAGATTATAACGGAATACTCAAAGAGACCTGATAAGAAGGGGACTGTTGTTACTGGAAGACTAAACCCTCCAAAGGATACGCTTGAAGTTGAACACTTCAAGGTTAAGAAAATGTTTATAAAAGTGAATGATCCTTACTATGGGGAGCTTTTAATACCTAACTCTCTATTCAGATTCATGTCCGCTACTCCCGGCAGAGTAAAATGGGCTTGTAGACCAATTGGAGCTGATAACGAATACATCTATGGCAAATATTTAGGAATTGGTGGTAAAGAACTTGAGGAGTTAAAAGAAAAGAATGCAATTTAAATTATCTTTTTTATTTTGCCTAAAACTTTAGCAGCCCTAGTAGCTGAAGAATATACTGGGAAACCTTTTTCTTCAATCTCAATTGAAAACTTACGAGATACGTCTGCATCCCCTTCTATGCAGAATAGCACTGGTTTATCCTTTAAAACTTTGAATTCAATCTTTGGCGTTTCGAAAGTTTTTGTAGCCCATAGAGCTACTATTAGGCTATCAACGTTCTTATCTTTTATTAATAACCTCAAAGCTGTGTTGTAAGCTTCATTTGCTCCAACTTCTTCTATAGCCGGATACAAATCAACTGGATTCCTAACTTTATGCCATTCAGGAAATATCTCTCTAAGCCTTTCCAATGTCTCATTTTCAATTTCTGGAACAATCAAACCGGCTTTTTCAGCTGCATCTGCAGTTGTAACACATCCAGCTCCAGTGTAATGAATTACTCCTACTTTATTGCCTTTGGGAATTGGTAATAAAGACAAGGCTTTAAGCACATCTATGAATTCCTCAAAATCTTCGACTCTTATTGTCCTCGTTTGCTTTATTAAAGCGCTGAACACTTCATCACTTACAGCTAAGGAGGCTGTGTGTGTTAAGGCACTCTTTATTCCAGCTTTAGTTTTCCCAGATTTTAGTATAACAATCGGCTTTTTCGCATTTTTTAGCATTTCAAAAAATGTTAAACCATCACTTACTCCTTCAAGGTACATCCCTATTACTTTTGTTTTGTCATCGTTAAGCAGATAAGCCAAAGCTTCGCATTCATCAACATCGCATTTGTTTCCTAAGCCTATAACCCTGCTTATACCAAATCTATGGGCAGACAAGATTTGATCAAGAAGAACGCCTACAAACAAACCAGTTTGGGCAACAATTCCGACATTACCTTTTCTTAACTCAGGGATTAGAGCAAAAGATGATGTAAATTTGCTATAGCTATTAAAAACGCCAGTAGTGTTCGGCCCAATAATTCTCACATTAGATTTTCTACAAATCTCTAAAATTTCTTTTTCTATTCTCTTTCCCTTTTCCCAACCTTCAGAAAATCCGGAGCTTATGATAATTAGTCCCTTAACACCCTTTTCTACGCATTGTCTTACAACTTCAACTGCATGTTTCGATGGCACAGCAATAATTGCAACATCAACATCTTCTTCAACATCAAGAATTGACGAGTAGCATTTCAAATTTAATATATCCTTGGCTTTTGGATTTATTGGAAAAATTTTCCCCTCAAAACCAAGGTTTATTAGATTTCTTATTATCGTATTTCCGGGCTTTCCTTCCGTTCGTGATGCCCCGATTACAGCAACGGACTTTGGATTGAAGAGAAAACTTATATCACCTATTTTTCTCCTTTTCTCGTCTTTCTTGCCAATTCCTTCATCCAATACAATTCTAGCGTCTGCAACAAAGTAGTTTTCTTCATTAACAAAAACTGGATTCAGGTCCATTTGCTTTATTGGCTCCTTTTTAGCCAATTCTGAAACTTTTAGCAAAAGTTCAATGACGCGTTCCTTATTGGCTTTTATTCCTCGATATCCATAAAAAATTTTTGACGCTTTTATTTCATTAACCATATTTTCTGCATCTTTTCTATCAATTGGAAGAATTCTAAGGGTAAAATCCTTTAGTAATTCTACGAAAATTCCTCCAATTCCAAACATTATTGTTTTCCCAAAAGTTTTATCGTAGCTTATTCCGACGGAGAATTCAAAACCTTTCACCATCTTTTGTACCGTTACGCTTTTTTCAATTTTAGAAAGTCTTCTGTAAGCGTTAATTAATTCTTCATCATTTCGAATGTCTAAGATTACTCCTTTATATTCGGTTTTGTGAATAATTTTGTCAGATAAAATCTTCATAACTATAGGGTAGCCTAAGTTTTTTGCAACCTCTAATGCTTCGCTTTCTGAATTTGCAATGTAGGTTGGGACAACGTTTATGTTGTGTTTTTCAAGCAACTTCTTTGCTTCATATTCGTTTAGCATTTTTTCCATAGTAACACGTACTGATTTGACTATTTAATGTTTAATTTAGTTAAGTAGAAATGTTTAAATACTTAAAAATTGCTTAAGCGTATTTGAGAGCTTTTTTGAACTTTCGAGGACTGAAGAATTTTACCAGCTTTAGAATCTGCCCACGCTTTAGCTTATGCGATGGAGATTGCAAAAGATATGAGCAAGGATGAAATAGTAGTAGTAAACCTTTCTGGTAGGGGAGACAAAGATTTAGGAATTGTAATGTTGCAGAGAGGGTATTAGTATGAAGCACGGAATATTCGATCCACCAGCTTTAATAACGTTTATAACGGCTGGAGACCCAAACATCAAGGCAACCCTCGATTTTATGCTCAGCTTAGACAAATATGCTGATGTAATTGAATTGGGAATCCCCTTCAGCGATCCCATGGCAGATGGTGAAGTAATTCAGAAGGCAAACTACAGAGCTTTAAAAGCTGGAACCAAAGTAAAAGATGTGTTTAATGTGGTTAAAGAGTTTAAAGAATACTCAAACACTCCAGTCATTCTTATGGGTTATTACAATCCTGTATATAAACAAGGAGTTGAAAGATTCGTAAGTAAAGCAAGAGATTCAGGCGTTGATGGCACGATTATCGTTGATTTGCCGTTAGAGGAGGCAGAAGAATACTTGAACATGTGTGAAAAATACGATGTGGGTACAATATTTTTAGCTGCCCCCAACACACCAGAAGATAGACTAAGGATTATAGATGAAGTGAGTTCAGCTTTCGTTTATCTGATCTCACTTTATGGTACAACTGGTGCAAGAGATAGAATTCCTGAAACAGCTTTTAATTTGATTAAGAGAGCAAAAAAGGTATGCAAAAAACCGTTGGCAGTTGGATTTAGTGTTTCAAAACCTGGGCATGTTAAAGAACTTATAAATGCAGGAGCTGATGGGGTTGTTGTTGGAAGTGCATTGGTGGAGGTCATAGAAAAACATGGCGAGGATGCTGCAGAAAAACTTGAAGAAAAAGTTAAAGAGTTGAGATTGGGAATGACGAAAGGTGATCACCTTGATCTTGGGCTTTCTGATTAAAGTTGCTCTAATAAGCAGTTCAGGCGCACTTGCTCCTGGACCTTTGACAGCAGCAACCGCTGCGGTTGGTGTTAGAAATGGGTGGAAAGGAGGGTTTTTGATTAGTGTAGGTCACACAATCGTTGAATTTCCATTAGTTTTATTGATCGGCTTTGGTATTGCAACATTTCTAACAAGCAAAGAATTTGTGCAAGCCCTTAGTTTTATAGGAGGATTATTTTTGATATTTTACTCTTATCTGACAGCGAGAGATGCAATTAAAGTTAAATCGATAGCAAAATCTAATTTGTCAAGATCGCCCATGCTTATTGGAATTAGTTTATCAGCCTTAAATCCCTTTTTCATAGCTTGGTGGGTGGGTATTGGTTCACCGCTTGTAATGGAGGCTGTAAGCTATTGGGGTTTTATTGGAATAGGCATTCTTTATGTAGCCCATGTATGGCTTGATTTTGCATGGCTTACAACATTAGCACGCATTACTTCTTTAAGTGGTTTTAGTTTAAAGCTTTACAAAACTTTACTATTAATTCTTGCTTTACTTGTGGCTTTATTCGGGATTGACTTTTTGTATTATTCCATTAGGGAAATTCATTTGTTACCGTTCTAAAATTTTTACTCATTA
>JAGGXN010000128.1 GCA_021163065.1 Archaeoglobaceae archaeon
ATAAAGAAAAATAAACTTTCAATCCTATTTTAGTCTGATTAAATCTGTCGTTACCTCTTCTACTCCTTTTCCGCCCCCTTCTTTCTTTCAATCCTATTTTAGTCTGATTAAATCTCATGTACTACCGCAAGGTCAGAGAGGAGGGAATTGCGTCTTTCAATCCTATTTTAGTCTGATTAAATCAATTCTTCATCTGTCTCCGCATCTAATCCGCCAATCATCTTTCAATCCTATTTTAGTCTGATTAAATCGGTATCACCTCGAACGTGTTGATAATTTTGTTATACTGTCTTTCAATCCTATTTTAGTCTGATTAAATCGATACTTTGAAAGATCTACGTTGCTTTTCTGATTATATCTTTCAATCCTATTTTAGTCTGATTAAATCTACACGTAATATTAATCGTTATTCAAATTTAAAGCTTTCTAAGGTCTTCTTTTGATATTTAAATGAAGGCAATCTTTAGTGATGTTGAGAACATTTAAAGATAAACGATTAGAAATTAATGCTTTTATCATCTAAACTATTTACTATGTCCAACAACCAGCAAAATACAGCATCAATTTTTAATAATTTAAGCAAAGAAGCGTTTAAGCAAGAGATTTAAACATAATTCGTCAAATTAAAAAATATATTTTGATAATAAAAAATACAAATAAAAAGTTAAACGATCTCGTTTTAGGCAATTGCTAACAAAGCAGAATTTAGGAAAAGATTATTTTAATTAAAAAACTTTAAAGTTGCTTACAAATGCCTACAAATTGCACATCCTAAAACTTTTATGTCCAGCCATTGTTGGAATTCAAATGAAAGTCGTAGCCACTGGAACATTTGACATACTCCATCCAGGACACATAAGATTCCTAAAAGAGGCTAAAGCATTGGGAGATGAGCTAATAGTTATTGTTGCAAGGGAAAAAAATGTAAAGCACAAGCCTAAACCAATAATTCCAGAAGAGCAGAGAAGGAGAATGGTTGAAGCGATAAAATACGTTGATAAAGCCATTTTGGGTGATGAAAAAGATATGTTTAAACCAATTATGGATATAAAGCCAGATATAATTGTTTTAGGTTATGATCAACATTTTGATGAAAAATGGCTTGAAGAAGAACTAAGAAAAAGAAATCTAAATTGCAAAGTTGTTAGAATTAAAGCTAAGGAAGAATGCGAATACTGCAGCTCAGCAAAAATAATAAAGAGAATATTTGAAGTTGTCAAGGAGAGGTTTAAAGAGTACGAAATCAAACTTAGAGGTGTTTAAAATGGGTTTGTTGATGATTCCAGGTCCAGTGCAGTTGCATGAGAGGATAATAAAGGCAATGTGCAGACAAATGATCGGGCATAGAGGAAAAGAGTTCTCCAAGATATTTGAATACTGCATTGATGGATTGAAAGAGCTTTTTGGTACAAAACATGAAGTATACATCATCTCTGGATCGGGAACTTCAGGAATGGAGGCAGCAATTGCATCCTTTTCAAATGTAAAAAGGATTGCATGCGTTGACAACGGAAAATTTGGTGATAGACTTTGTAGAATAGCATCTAAATACACAGAGGTTGATGAAATTAGATTTGAATGGGGAAAATCTATAGAGCTCGAAAGAATTGAGGAATCATTTGAAAACGGTAGCGAAGCAATAGCCTTTGTCCACAATGAAACCTCAACCGGAATTCTAAATCCAGCAAAGGAGATAGCAAAGATCGCTAAGAAGTACGATGCTTTAGTTATAATGGATGGAATAACATCGGTTGGTGGAGATGTTGTTAAAATGGACGAATGGGGAATAGACGTAGCAATCGTCGGCAGTCAAAAATGTTTGGGCTGCCCTCCCGGCTTGGCAGCAGTAGCAGTCAATGAAAGAGCTTGGGATTACTACAATGAAAAAGCTCCATTCTACTTGGATTTAAAGGCTTACAAAAAGAAAGTTCCAGATTTGCAGACACCATACACCCCAGCAGTACCGTTATTCTACGCATTAGAGGAGGCTTTAAAGATTATAGAGGAGGAAGGTTTAGAAAACAGAATTAAGAGACACCGAACACTTTCCAAGGCTATAAGAGTATGGGCTACAGAAGCTGGCTTAGAATTGTTTCCACAACTTAATGAGTATTCGAGCTACTCAAATACTGTTACAGCGATAAAAATGCCGGAAAATGTTACAGACAAGGAGTTAAGGGGTACCTTGCAGAGCGAATATGGCATAACAATTAGCGGTGGCCAAGAGCATTTGAAGGGCAAGATTTTTAGAATTGGAACAATGGGCAACATCGGAAAAGCTGAAGTGGTTACAACCTTAGCAGCTGTAGAAGATGTTTTAATGAGAAAAAATGCGATAAAATCAGCTTTACATGCTGCAATAGAGGTGTTAAAGGAGCTATGAAAATAGGGATCGTAGATACAACTTTTTCAAGAATAAATATGGGAAAAATAGCGATTGACGAATTAAAAAGGATTTCATCCATACCTTACGAAAGGTATACGGTTCCTGGCATTAAAGATTTGCCGGTTGCAGCAAAAAAGATGATTGAGGAGAGAGGTTGTGATATCGTCATAACTTTGGGATGGGTTGGTAAAACGCAGAAAGACATGTTTAGCTACATAGCCTTAAGCATTGGCTTAATCATGACTCAACTGATGACGAACAAACACATCATAGATGTAACAATCCACGAAGATGAGGCTGAGGATGAGAAAGAGTTGTTGCAAGTCGCCGAAAACAGAGTTAGAGAGCACGTAAGAAACGCTGTTGATTTACTAATAAATCCAAAAAAACTTCAAAAGTTGGCTGGAACGGGACAAAGACAGGGTTATCCGGACGTTGGGGCTATATTAAAATAATTTTTGTTTTTAATTTAAATTCTAAAAACAATTCCTGCATATCCAACAACCATACTTTTGTCAGCGACATCACCACTTGTAGAGTAATCTACAAGCTCAGCTTTTCCATTGTGATGCTTTGCATAATTCATCGCCACAGCTATAGCACCATATCCACAAACGCTCGCTTGTAACTCGTAAATTTTTTTGTAAAATTTAGATACATCCATTGAAAGTATGGCATCGATAACCTCAGCATCAAGCTTTCTACATTCCTCATCCTGCAAGTAGTGATGCATGTCTGAAGATGCAACAACGACTATTCTCTTCCCAGTCTTTTCTTCAGCCTCAATTATCTCTTCGGAAACTTCTCTTGCTGTTTCTTCATCTTGCATGCCCAAGCATATTGGAACTATCTTGAAGTTTTTGTGCAAATACTGCAAAAATGGAATTTGAACTTCTAAGGAATGTTCGTATCTGTGCGCAATCTCATCCATGTCGATTATTCTTTTTGGCAGAGCTTTAATGAATTCTTTGTCAACTTCAACAACACCCAGAGGAGTTTGCCAATCGTCAGTTGAGACTGCTACTGGAGAACCATATCCAGTGTGATTTGGCCCAACAATTACGTAAGTTTCGACATCTGGAAGTAAAGAATGTACCTTCCCAGCCGTTTTTCCTGAATAAATATAACCAGCATGAGGAGAAACGCAAGAAACAACAGATTCATCTTTAATTGGCTGAACATAAGTTTGTATCATGGCTCTTAGTGATTCAGGATCTGAAGGGTAAAACTGCCCCGCTACTATCGCTCGTCTCATATGATTAATAGAATGATGAAATACTTAAAATTGTCGTAGTCGTAAAAATTTTAGTCTAAGAATTTTAGCATAATTTGTGGATGCAAGGGAAAAAATCTTGAAAGTTTTAAAGTGGAAAAAAGAGGAAGGAGTCCTTCAAAGTGAGCTACCAAAGCTTACAAGCCTTTCAAAATCAACAGTTTCAGAAATTATTTCAGCTTTAGAAGCTGAAAAAATTGTCGTTAAAAGCGAGATTACAAAAAAATCCTACAGAATTTGGCTTTTAGAATATTATCCCAATCCTTTAAAAAACACAATCAGAGTAGGAATGCTTAAAGCAAGCGAATATCCCGCTGTAATTATCGCTGCAAAGAAGTTGAATGGGATTATCAGAGTTTTTAATGATCCTTTGGAGCTAACAAAGGCGTTATGCATTGGCAGCATTGATGTTGCTGCTTCGCCATTAGTTACCCAAGCTCTATTTGGTTGTCTGATGAAAAACATCTTAATTTTTAGGATAGTCGCATTCAATGGTAGCGGTGTTGTAATGAATAAAGAGCATTGTAAAAGAATTGGAACCACTGAGCTTTCAACAATGGAGTTGAATTTGAAAAGGGTAAACAAAGATTGGAAATTCGTTTATTTCAAAGATCCTGAAATCATGATTTCAAGCTTTAAGGATGGCGAAATTGATGGAATAGCAATATGGGAGCCATACTTAACGATGCTAGGCAAAGAGTACGACGTATTAATGTTTAATGAAATTGTTGGAGACTTTCCATGCTGCTCCTTAGCCACAAATAACAAGTTTTTAGCGAAAAACAAAAATCTGTTTGACAGATTTTTGCAAGAGTTTGACAAATTCGATGAAGAAAGTAAAGTGGCAGAAGAATTATCAAAATACATTGGTTTTGATAAAAAACTAATAGAAAAATCGTTTTCAAGCTTTTTGTTCAACAAAAAAGCATCTAACAGGGAAATTCTAGAGTTTTTAGAAAAAGAAGTGTTCCTTAGGAGAGAAAACTTAAAGCCGATGTTAAAGCTGGATTATTTAGATTTTAAGAGCTGACTTAACGTTAACAAAGGAATAAATTTGTCAAATTTGTCCTTGGCCCCCTCTTCCCTGTCCACAACAACCAATACTGCAACAACTTGAGCTTTGTAATTCCTTAGCCTATCAACAACAGATAGAGCGGAATTGCCTGTAGTAGTGACATCTTCAACGACAATGAACCTCTCATTTTCATTTATCTCCCCAATGTAGTCTGCTTTAATGCCATAGCTTTTTGCTTGTTTTCTCAAGATAACAAACGGCTTTTTTAACTCTAATGCTAATCCAACAGCTACAGGCACACCACCAAGCTCTATGCAAGCTATTTTATCAAATTTTAAGTTTTTTAATTTCTCAACCATAGCATTAACTACAAGCTTTAAAATGTCTGGATACGTTAATGCAAGCTTTATGTCAACGTAAACGTTGCTTTTTTTACCCGATGATAGTATAAATTCACCAAACTTTACTGCATTAACTTCAATTAATCTTTTAGCTAGATCTTGCATTATTCTCACCACGGAACCTTTTTTAATTTCAACTTGTATGCAATGTAATTTGTAGTTAAGTGAAGTAGTGGTGTAATTAATATAGCTATTAATATCCTTGTTAAATCAAACAACTTGAAAAAAGATGGAGATAAGGATGCAAATGCTAAAGCCAAAAATAAAAACATCAGCTGATCTATAACTGGTAGAAAATCACCCCTTTTATATCCAATTCTCCTTTTCAAAAAGCTACCAAAAGCATCACCGCTCATCGCCCCAAAGGAGAGCAAAAGTGACAGGGTTAGAAAGTCAATGTAAAGTAAAGTAGAAAAAATCTTGAAGTTTAAAGCTTTTTCAATGACGTATTGAACGTTTGCTATTGCAACTCCCCCAGCTATGCCAGATATAAAACCTCTAATTGTCTTTCCGTCTCCCAAAATTCTTTTGCCATCGAAAAAAGTTTTGCCAAAATCCAACGGTTTTCCGCCGCCAAACAAAACGGCAAAGTTGTTTGGCGTATAAGCTGGAAGCAGAAGCCAAATTGTTGTAACGATGAGTTTGAGAGCACTAAGCATGCTCTACATTAATGGCCAGAATATTAAGAATTTTCCTTATTTACCCAGCATCATTGAGAATAAAAATAATATCTACAATGGTCTATGTCTTAATCTAAAACAACGAAATCTTGATATATCTATTTCCACAATTTTTACTGCATGGATTATTTTGGAGGTGTGGAAATGGGAGAAATAAAATTGCCTTATAAAACCTTATCACTCTGTCCTGAATGTTTGAAAAGATTAACCGCTGAAGTTTATGAAGAAAATGGGAAAGTCATGATCAAAAAGACATGTCCTGAGCATGGTGAGTTTGTTGATGTTTACTGGGGTGATGTTGAACTTTTTAAAAAAGCATCCAGATTTTCCCATGAAGGTAGAGGGTTAGAGAATCCTCATGTAAATAACGCTGATTGCCCCTTTACTTGTGGTCTTTGTAAAATTCACAAAAGCCATACAGCACTTTTAAACATAGTTTTGACGAACAGATGCGACTTAGCATGCTGGTACTGCTTTTTCTATGCTAAAAGAGCTGGATATGTATACGAGCCAAGTGTGGAAGAGATTAAAAAAATGGTTAGAGCAGCTAAAAATGAAAAACCAATTGGATGTAACGCTGTCCAGCTTACAGGTGGTGAACCAACTCTGAGAGATGATCTGATAGAAATAATAAAGGCTATTAAGGAAGAGGGTATTGACCATGTTCAACTAAACACAAATGGAATAAGGCTTGCAATGGAAGAAGGTTTTGCAACAGAAGTTAGAGAGGCTGGAGTTAACACCGTTTACCTATCTTTTGACGGTGTAGATGAAAAAACAAATCCAAAAAATCATCGTGAAATCCCAAAAATTCTTGAAAATTGTAGAAGAGCTGGATTGGGAATAGTTTTAGTTCCTACAGTGATTAAAGGCGTAAATGATCATCAACTTGGAGATATTATACGATTCGGAGCTGAAAACATTGACATAATAAGAGGTGTTAACATACAGCCAGTCAGTTTGGTTGGAAGCATGCCCAAGAAAGAAAGAGAGAAAGTTAGAATCACAATTCCAGATGTTATAAAAAGGATTGAAGAGCAAACAAATGGTGAGATTAGTAGAGACGACTTCTATCCAGTACCAAGTGTTTTGCCCATTTCATACTTTGTTGAATCCTTAACTGGTAAACCACAGTATGAGTTGACAACGCACTTTGCGTGCGGAATGGCAACCTATGCATTTAAGGAAAACAATAAACTAATTCCAATAACAAGATTCTTAGATGTTGAAGGCTTATTTGAATTTTTAATGGAAAAAGCAGAGGAGTTAAAGAAAAGCAGAATAAAAACCATAAGGGCTTTAAAAGGGATAATAGACCTTAGACGTTTTATAGACTCAAACAAAGCTCCAAAGGAGTTCGACATAAGCAAAATTCTTTTCGATGTTCTAATTAGGCACGATTACACAACACTTGGAGAGTTTCACGTTAGAAGCTTGTTTATAGGCATGATGCATTTTCAAGACCTTTATAACTACGACATTTCCAGAGTTAAGAGATGTGCAATACATTACGCAGTGCCTGATGGCAGAATAATACCTTTCTGTGCATTTAACGTTATACCAGAAATATATAGGGACAAAATACAAGCAGAATATGGAATTCCACTCGAAGAATGGGAGAAAAAGACTGGTAAAAAATTGAAAGATGACATAATTAGAGTTGTCAAAAAACCAAAAGCATGAGAGCATTTTTTATTGGAAGGTTCCAACCCTATCATTTAGGACATCACGAAGTGATCAAAAACATCCTAAACGAAGTTGATGAGCTGATAATTGGAATAGGCAGTGCTCAGGAAAGTCATAGCCTCGAAAATCCATTTACTGCTGGAGAGAGAGTTTGGATGATCTCTAAAGCCTTAGATGAGTTGAAAATTGAGAAAAAAATTTACATTATTCCCTTAGAAGACATAAAAAGAAACAGTCTTTGGGTAGCTCATGTAAAGGAAATGGTACCTCCATTTGATGTAGTATATTCAAACAATCCCTTAGTGAAAAGATTATTCAAAGAAGCTGGAGTTGAAGTTAGAGGTACGCATTTGTACAACAGAGTAGAATACCAAGGAACGGAAATTAGAAAAAAGATGATTAACGGTGAAAACTGGAAAAAGTACGTTCCTAAAGCGGTTGTAGAAGTTATTGAGACAATAGATGGCATAAACAGAATTAAAGAAATCATTAGCAAAGATATTTAATGTTGGAGAAAATTTGCGTGGAATGGATAGTTTACGTTAATGTAACTATTTTTGGAGGAAAAGTTGTTTCAGTCAAGTTTGATAGAAAAGCCGTAGATGAAGAGATTAAAACTCCACTAGCAATAAAATTGAAGGGGGACTTGGAAAAGTATTTTAATGGCAAATTTGTCGATTTTGATTATCCAGTTTTATTAAATACAAGTAACTTTACAAGAAAAGTTTTAGAAAAGGTTAGAGAAATACCCTACGGAAAAACCATAAGTTACAAAGACTTAGCAGAAAAATTAAACACAAAAGGATACAGGGCTGTTGGATTAGCCCTCAAAAAGAATCCAATACCGATTATTATTCCATGCCATAGGGTTGTTTCAAAAAAAGGTTTAGGGGGTTATAATAGCGGGATTGAGATAAAAAAAGAGTTGTTAAAACTAGAAGGTGCTTTGTAACGGACATGTTAACATAACCACCTCAAATGATTATAATACCACATAAACAGCTTACAGAACAAATTCCAGCATCTAACGGGATTTTTAGCCGTAATGGAACAAAAGAAGATTTTCACCCTCTGCTTGAAAGAACTAAATACAGA
>JAGGXN010000088.1 GCA_021163065.1 Archaeoglobaceae archaeon
TAGATCTAAGCCATGAAGAAAAGAAAATTATTGTTTCAGAAATAGTTAAAATTTGCATTGAAGCAAAGATGCCGTTGAACATAATAAAAAATTTAATCGGGGAATCGTACATACTAAGCTATGCTGAGAAGGGAACTGAGTTGAAAGATGCAATGGAGTTTTCAACGTTGCTGAATGCTACTGCTCGATATGGATTTCACGAAATTGGATTAAAAGTTTGTCAGGGCGATAAAGATGCATATAAGAAAGCAAGAAATTTACTGCAAAATCATCGCAGGAATTTGTCTGAGGGCATTAGATACGTTGATGAAATTGGAATTGTTGAATTAAAGAACATTCAATATTTTCATGCAGGAGACGAAATAATTGATACAATTGTTGGAATAGTAGCAGGAATGTGTTTTTGCAAGGCAAACTTAAGAAAACCGATAGTAGCGTTTGCCAATAACAAAGATGGCATAAAGGTTTCTGCAAGAGCAACCCAATGGCTTGTTGAAAATGGGGTGCATTTAGCCAAGGCTTTAACGATTGCTGCTGAAAAAGTTGGAGGTAAAGGAGGAGGTCACAGCATTGCTGCTGGAGCAACAATTCCAGAGGGAAGTGAAGACAAATTTTTGGAATACTTAGATAATATAATTGGCGAACAACTGAGTTTTGATAGAATTCAAAAAGGCGAGAAAGAATTATAAACCTAAATTTTTTACTTTGTTTATGGCAGAAAAAGTTAGAGATAGGGCGCATCATGAAAAACTCTTCAAAGCATCTATGAGTCCGATTAGGAGGAAAATGGTTGCTACAATTGGAATTTACGGTAAAACTTTGGATGAGCTTAAACAAGAACTTAAGGAGGAATTAAAGCTTTCAGACTTTCAGTTCAAATTTAATCTTGATTGGCTAATGAGAGAGGGCTTCGTTGTAGAAAAGGAAGGTAAGCTCGTCTTAACCGATGATGGTATAGAACTTCTTGAAGCTGGATAATAAAAAATTAGGTTTTTTTCATTTCTTCTTCTTTTAGAACCCTTCTCAAAACTTTTCCAACTGCTGACTTTGGAAGTTCGTCTCTAAACTCTACAATCCTCGGTATTTTATATGCTGCCAGCTTTTGTCTACAGTAATTTATAATGTCTTCTTCGCTTATCTTTCCTTTATATTCATCCTTTAAAACTACAAATGCCTTAACCGTTTCACCTCTATACTTATCTGGCACACCAATTACTGCTGCTTCAACAATAGCCTCATGTTCATACAAAACTTCCTCAACTTCTCTTGGGTATATGTTATAGCCGCTGCAGATTATTACATCCTTCTTTCTGTCGACTATGTAGAAGTACCCATCCTCATCGAACTTTGCCATATCACCTGTAAGCAACCAGCCATTGATCAAAACCTTCTTTGTTTCATCTTCCATCTTATAGTAGCCTTTCATGACTTGTGGACCTTTAATTGCCAGCTCTCCAACTTGATTTGGTGGGAGTATTTTGCCTTCTTCATCAACAACAACACTCAACGTATCTGGGAAGGGTATACCGATACTCCCTTCTTTGTTTATACCATAAAGCGGATTTGCATGCGTTACTGGAGACGTTTCAGACAAACCATAACCTTCTACAAGTTTACCACCAGTAATCCTTTCAAATTCTCTCTTTACTTCAATTGGTAGGGGGGCTGAACCGCTTATACAAGCTTTTATAGAACTCAGATCGTAATTTTCAACTCCAGGATAGTTGTTTATTGCATTAAACAAAGTCGGAACTCCACAAAATATTGTTACCTTGTGTTTCTCTATTGATTTCATGATTCTCTTAATGTCTCTTGGATCTGGGAGTAGTACTATTTTAGAACCAAGCAGGATTGGGGCATTCATACTTGTAGTCATTCCGTAAACGTGGAAATATGGTAAAACACCCAAGAATACGTCCTTATCGCTGGCATCGATAACCCACTCTACCGTTTGATAAGCATTTGCAACTAAATTGTAATGAGTTAGCATAACAGCCTTAGGCAATCCGGTTGTGCCACCAGTGTATTGAAAGACAGCAACGTCATCTTTCGGATTGATTTCAACATTTTTATTTCCTGCATTGCATTTCATAACATCTTTCCAATAGACAACTTCTTTTCTATTATCAACCTTTACCTTTGGTTTTTTGAAAGGATATAACAAACTCAGCGGGAAAGGTAGGTAATCTTCAATCTTGCAAATAACAACCTTTTTAATTAAACCATCATCCAACAGCGGTTTTATATTTGGATAAACAAATTCCACAACGAAAGCTATTTTTGCTTCGCTGTTTTCAGCCAAATATCTAAGCTCTCTCTCTTTGTACATTGGGTTTCCTTGAACAACAACACCGCCAGCTTTTAAAATTCCATGATATCCCGCTATATAATGGGGGGTGTTGGGTAAAACGAGTATAACTTTATCTCCTTTGCTAATACCTTCAATTTTCAAAAAACTTGAAACTTTGTTACTCATTTTGTTCAGCTCATCATAACTTATTTTCTTTCCCAAGA
>JAGGXN010000022.1 GCA_021163065.1 Archaeoglobaceae archaeon
AGGTGATTGTAGAGAAAGAAAAGCTTGTAGATGCGATAAGTGATGCGATAAACAATTCAAAACCGAGAAAGTTTGTGGAAACGGTTGAAATGGCAGTAAATCTTAGAAATGTTGATTTGAAAAGACCGATTCCGGGCATATTTTTTGCTCAAGATTTTCATTCCACACAATAAAGTTTAAAAGTGCATTACAAAAAGTATAACAATGAAACTTCTCGCTTTAATTGCTAGTGGCAGGAAGAAAGGAAACAGTGTAATCGCCTCAAGTTACATAGCCAAGCAGCTTGGTGCAGAGTTAGAAATTCTAAATTTAACAAAAATGAACATCGAGCCTTGTAAAGCCTGTTACGCATGCCTTTATGGAGAAGAATGTAGGATAGAAGATGATGTAAGCGTAGTGTATGAAAAGATTAAGCAAAGTGACGCAATTCTAATTTGCTCCCCGGTTTATTGGTTAGATGCAACTGGAAAAATGAAAGCGTTGATTGATAGACAATTCATGGCAATCCCCCATCTTAGGGAGTTCTCAAAAAAGTATGCTGCAATCATTACTCCTCATGGCTTTGAAGAACTTAAGGGCTGGGCATCTGCGACTCATATAATCTTAGCAAAAGTCTTAGGATTAAATTTGTTAATAAACGTTGAAATAAATGCTGCTCTACCTGGGGAAGTTTTAACAAGTAATGAAAACTTAGAAAAGCTAAACAAAGTCGTTGAGGCTATAAAAAACAAAAAAAAGATTGTGTTACAAAATCAATGCCCAATATGCTTGAATACTGTGTTTAGAATCGAAAACGGAATTCTCTGTCCAATTTGTGGATCAAAATTAAACGAAAACTTAGAAGTAATTGAGAGGGGAAATCGTTTAGAGTTAAACTGGATGATTGAACATTATAATGTGCTAAGAGATATGAAAGAAGAATTCAAGCGAAAAAAGGGTGAAATCATTAAAGCTTTAAAGGTGCATGGATATGAGACTTGAGAAATTTGAAAGAGAGATAATGGAGATATTTGACAAAAATTTTATTGAGAGGGTAAAAAATTTAAAGAAAACTGGAAATATCTTTAATCCATTATTTTACTTGGTCTTTACTCGCTTAGTCGAGCTATCAGCTTTGATTAATGATGTTGTCATGCCAAATGAAAGTGAGATTGATGAAATGTTCAGAACAAGAAAGGAATTTTTGCAGATTGACTACAAAACAATTTCTGAAATTTTAAAAAGAGTTTGGGTTTTCGAAATTAAAAGGGGTGAGGAATACAAATTCAGTCAAAGTGTTGAAGATTTGATGTATATTGTCCATAGAATGGGAAGTATCCAATCAAAGATAGATAAAGTTATCAAGAAAAACATAAAAGAGTGGGAAAAGGATGAAATCTTAGAACTTTATTTTGTTTTGTTGAAAACGCTTTTGGAGTTAGATGAGCAAATAAACAAGGAAATTGAGAATTAAACGGTTTTTATAATTGCTGAGTATGAGCAGCATTAAAATTAAAAGTAAACTTTTTTAATTTTACAAGAACTTGAGTGATGAAAGTTGCAATAATAGGAGCTGGTTTAACTGGATTGAGTGCTGCTATAAGCTTGAAAGATTATGTAAATGTTAAAATTTTTGAAAAAAATGATGTTGGCGGTTTAGCCTCTTCGTACTGTAAAGGATACTGTATTGAGAAGTTCTACCATCATTGCTTTAAAAGAGATGAAGAACTTATAAAACTAATAAGAAGATTTGGGCTTTCAAAAAAGCTCGTTTGGAGGGTTGCAAAGATTGGATGCGAAGTAAACGGGAAAATATATCCATTAAACACTCCATTTGAGATTCTGAGATATCCTTATCTTAGTCTGTATGACAAAATAAAGCTTGCAATTTTTACACTGAAAAGCAAAAGTAGGAATTATGAGAAAGAAGATTACAAGAGTGTTGTTGAAGGAATAAGGGAAGAGTTGGGGGAGAACTTGCTAAACAGCTTTTTCATGCCGTTGTTAAGGAGCAAGTTTGGAGATAATTACAAGGAGGTTAGTTATGCTTGGTTGTTAGCAAGGGTTGCAATCAGGAGTAATAGAAAATATAGTGGAGAGGAGTTGGGTTATCTAAAAAATGGATTTAATCAATTGATAGAGAGAATGGTGGATGAAGTAGATGTAACAAAAAAGGAGGCTAAACTAAAAAAATTTGGTGGCTATGAAGTTTGTGGAGAAAAATTTGATGCTGTGATTTACACAGGATCACTAAACTCTTTGGATAAAAAGATTGCAGAGACTATAAATTTACCCAAAATAAAATATCAAAGCTCAGTTTGTGCTTTAATAAGTTTAAAGGAGAAGCTTACCAATATTTACTGGACAAACATTACGAGCGACCTTACTTTTGGGGCATTAATAGAGCATACAAATTTCATGGATTTTGAAGATTACGGCGAACATTTAATTTATTTGGCAAGTTACTCCACACCAGATGGTTGGCTATTTAAATGCGACAATGAAACGCTGAGAAAGATGTATTTAAAAGATTTGAAGGTGTTTGGTGTTAGCGAAAAAGATGTTAGATGGATTAAGGTTTTTAAAGCAAAGTATAGCAGTCCCATTTATGAGAAAGGATATATTAAAAAAATCACAGACTATAGAACACCTTTAAAAGGATTTTACATTGCAGGATTGACGTCTAAGCCAAACTATCCGGAGAGGAGCATGAATGGTAGTATAAAAGCTGGAAAAGAAGTTGCTAAGGTTTTAAAATCTGATTTTAAAATTAATTGAAAACTTTTAGTATTCTCTCTAAAATTTCCCTCTTCTCGCCCTTACTCAATTTAAACAACCTTTCGACAACCAATTCAGGTGTACTTTTACCCATTACTCCAATTTTTGGCTGTCTGTCAACAATTAAATTTAAATTTTCATCTAGTCCTTTTGCTTCAATCCCATCTACTCTTATAAAGTTTAATCTTTCTTTTAGCTCTGATCCCATGTGAGATACAACCACCATGTAAAATCCCTTTTCATAGCCAATTTTGAGAAATTCCGAAACAATCTTTACAGCAGCTCCCGGCTCTGTTATTGCTTCAAACTCATCTATTAAAACCAACTTTTTGTTTCTGTTAGTTAGAGCTGAAGTGAAACTTTTAAGCGTAGATTCAAA
>JAGGXN010000082.1 GCA_021163065.1 Archaeoglobaceae archaeon
ATTATACAGTGTATCAAAACGTACCGTTAAAACTTCAGATTATAGCTTATAATAAAAATGGAATAATAACTAAATTTGAAATTTGGACAGATGAGTTCGGATTTCCTGTAATTTGGATGCCAAAATTAAACTGTTCAGTATTCAACTGTTCAGTAGTGCCACCATTACCTTACACCATCAAATTCCGTACACCAGGTGAGCATAAAATTACGTTGATTATAAATGATGACAAGGGAAATTCTGTATCAAAAAGTTTAACGATTAAAGTTTTGCCATCGCCTGAAGGTGAACCACCAGAAATTATAGATTTAAGCTACAAACCAGAAAAACCAAAGGTAGGTGACAGACTAGAAGTTACGTTACATGCAAAAAGTGTTGAAGGAGTCATTTCGGAAGTTGAATTATCTGTAACTGGACTTGGAAGTTTCTTTGAGTATCCATCCAAAAAAGAAATAAAAATTACTAAACAATTTGCGCCAAATAGATTTTCTGCCCCAGATGGTCTTAAAAAAGGAAAATATACAATTAAGGCTAGAGTTGTGGACAGCTATGGGCATGTGTCTACAAAAACAAAAGAATTTGAAGTTATATAGTACATGGTATTTTAAATAAGTGTTTATAAATTTAAAATTACAAAATAAACCTTGCATCTGCAACAGCTATTCTATCATCGAATGCAAAAGTTGGATTTAAATCAATCTCTTTTATTTCCTGATTTTCTAACATTAGATTTGATAATTTCAGCAACAAATCAACTATCGCATTCAAATTTTTCGGTTATGCACTTAGCTCCTTATAGAAAGCATACTTTCCATTTCATTTCCAAGATTGTAAAAGTCTAGGTAGCCGGGTAACAATTTATTATTATATTTTATAAATAATAGAATACCCCCACCTTAGAAAGTTTATGTCAATTTTATGGGCATAAAACTATCATGGGAAGACCGAATTTAAATAAAGTGCCTGTTAAAATAACAGTGAATAAAGAAATCCTGTAGGCTGTCAGAGAAGTTATACTCAACTTTAGCCACTTTGTTGAAACAAAACTATTAGAGTTCCTCTACTCGATAAATCACCCTATAGCGAAGGATTTTCAGTGGGCCCGCCCGGATTCGAACCGGGGACCTTCGCCTCGTCAAGGCGACGTCATAACCGCTAGACCACGGGCCCGTTGCTACAACTTAGCGTTTAGATTTATGAAGTTTGTGGTTTAAAGTTTGATAAAATTAATTAAAGCTTTTATCCTTCCCAAGCCCTTAAGATTGTTACATTCCTTACACCATTTTCATACTTATATTCCAGCTATCAGCTTATCTACAATCCCAAATATTGAAAATAACGTAAAAATGCAATTTTGCAGATGAATTGAGAATCATGGACACTTTCGATATCAAAAACGGTTAATCATCTAATTTTACTTCCGATGGGTACTTCTTTTTCTGGATGTAGTAGTATTGCCTTTCCATCAACGTCAACTGCCAGTATCATTCCTTGACTCTCAACCCCCATAAGCTTTGCAGGCTTTAAGTTTACCAAAATTGGTACGAGCTTTCCTATTAAGCTTTCAGGTTCATGGTTTTCAGCAATTCCAGCAACAACCTGTCTAATTTCATTGCCAATGTCTATCTCGAGCTTTAGCAACTTTTTACTCTTCTTTATTCTTTCAGCCTTTACGATTTTTCCGATTCTCAAATCGAGTTTGGTAAAGTAATCGATGTCAATAACATTTTCTTCTACTTCTTCCCCTCTGATTCTTTTCATCATCTTTTCCTCCAACTCCTTAATTTTCTCATCTTCAATCTTTTCAAACGGAACCTTTGGCTTTTTTACTACAATTCTCTCATCAACCTTTAATGCATCATCAATTTTTGCATTTTTTACATCAATTCCGATAATTTTACCCATCTCCACCATTGTTTTTGGAAGAATTGGATAGCCAAGGATTATCAAAGCCTTTACAAGCTGTAGGCATGACGAAACAGCTTTTCTGCACCCATCCCTATTTTTCTTGATCAGCTCCCAAGGTTTAGCGTTTTGGAAATACAAGTTTCCAAAGCTTGCCAACTCCATGAAAGCGTCGCTTGCAACTTTAAACTCCCAATCCTCTAGAGATTCAACGATCTTGCTTTTAATTTCCTCGATTTTGTCAATAACTTCGTTATCAACATCCATCTCAATCTCTTTAAAATTCTTCCATGCAAAATGCAAGACGCGATACATAAAATTGCCAAGAGTAGCTATAAGCTCGTTGTTCACTTTATCCTTGAAAATCTCCCATGAAAAGTTTAAGTCCTTTTGATGGGACGTGTAATTAACAATATAGTATCTCAAATAATCTGTATTCAATCCAGCCTTCAAATAATCTTCTTCAACCCATACAACGTAACCCCTGCTTTTTGAGAACGTTTTGCCCTCAACCTTGACCATTCCACTTGCTACTATGGCTTTTGGCAAGTTGTATTCTGCCCCCTTCAACATTGCAGGCCAAAATATGCAGTGATGGTAAACGATGTCTAAGCCGATGAAGTGGATAATCTCTCCATCTTTAAGCCATATATCTTTCCAATCCTTTCCAAGTTTCTCACAGGCTTTTTTTGTAAAGCTTATGTAGCCTATGGGTGCATCAACCCAGACATAAACTACTAAATCCTCGCCAGGAAACTTTACACCCCACTCTAAGTTTCTTGTAATGCACCAATCCTTTAGCTCTGTCTTAACCCACTGCCTTGCATAATTTAACGCATTTTCAGTGCCATTTAGCTTATCCAAATATTCCTCCAAAAATTCTTTGAATTCAGTTAATTTGAAGAAGTAGTGTTTTTGCTTTTTATAGACAGCCCTACTTCCACAAATTTTGCATTTAGCATCTAAAATCTCTCCGGGCTCTAAATGTCTTCCACATCCCTGATCGCATTCATCTCCTCGTGCAATTTCCCCGCAGTAAGGGCAAATACCTTCAACATACCTGTCTGGTAAAAATCTCTCACATTTTGGGCAATAAGCAAGTTCTATCTCCTTTGGATAGACATAGCCCTTTTCAATAAGCTTTTTTACCATTTCTTGAGTGGTTTTGTGATGATATTCTTCGTCAGTTCTGCCATAATAATCAAAATTTACGTCCAACTTTTCAAAAATCTCTTTGAAGTGTTTATGATAGATATCAACAAGCTGTTTTGGCGTTAAATTTGCCTGCTCGGCATTAACAACAATCGGTGTTCCATGACTGTCACTCCCACAAACAAATATTACATCTTCGCCAAGCATTCTGAGGTATTTAACGTAAATATCCGCTGGAATATACGTTCTCAAATGCCCAATGTGAGCTTTTCCGTTTGCATAAGGCAATCCGCACGTGATGAGCTTCATGCTGTAAACTCTACAAAGGGTATAAAATTTTAGTGTAGTTTTATGAGAAACGCTCTTAATAGAATATTGTTGATATCTTACAAAAAGACTAATCTTCCTGAGAGAATGAGCAAAGATAAATCTTTTAATCTCCTCTGTAATTAATTCTAAATGTTTTTTACCATCTTCGAATCTTTTTCCAACTTATCGATCCCATTTCATAC
>JAGGXN010000178.1 GCA_021163065.1 Archaeoglobaceae archaeon
AATGGATTGTTGATGTGATTTCCTACGAGAATTTTGACTTTAAATATTATTTAAAGCTCTTGGATAAGACTTAGAGTGAGATTTCATTCGTTTTCAAGAATAACCAAATGAAAGATTTGGAAGAGTCTGAAAGACTGCGAAAAATTAATATATGTTCAAAATTAAATTATGATAAATATGATAACTAAAAAGAGTTTAATCCAAAAAAGATTAAATCTGAGTTGGGTTGATGAGTTGGAGAAGATGCCTCAAGTCTTTGTGGACTCTGTTCCAACTCTGAATGGAAAACGTGAAAGAAGAGTTGTGAAAGTAGGGGATGGATCCATTATCAAGCTCTTTGACAGAACCCCTGTTCCTAGAAAAAAGACAGATGTAGTTTGTCCCCACTTCCTTGAGCTGAAATGGGCTAATGGTTGCTACTTCAATTGTGCCTGGTGTTATCTACAGGGCACGTTTAGATTCCTTGAAAGAGGTAAAAGACCGTTTATAAAGGACTGGGACAAGATAACCCTTCACTTGAAGGCTTTATTTGAGTATAATTCTAGATCCGAGCTTTTGAATGCAGGAGAGTTATCAGACTCGCTTATAGGTGAGAATCTGGACCCTCCAGCTTCAGAGAGGCTTATTAAGCTCTTCCAGAGTCAAGACACATACAGGCTCCTGCTCGTAACAAAATCCGATAGAGTTGAAAACCTGCTCAGACTTGAACCGAAAAATGTCGTGGTCAGCTTCAGCATCAATGCTTACCCGGTGGCTGAACAGTGGGAGAAAGGAGCTCCACATCCGATGAAGAGGATTCTTGCTGCTAAAAGATTATATGAGCACGGTTATCCTGTAAGGGTTAGAATTGATCCAATGGTTCCAGTGAGTGATTGGAAAGAGGGCTACGAAAGGCTGGTTCATGAGATTTTCAAGAATTTCACACCAGAAAGAATAACTTTAGGAACTCTCAGAGGACTCAGTACAACTATTAGATGCGCAAAAGATAAGAGCTGGGTTGAATACCTTGATGAAAAGAGCAATTGGGGCCTTAAGCCAAGGTTTGATGTGAGATATGAGATGTACAAGTTCATAATAGATCTACTTGAGAAAGAATATGGCTACAAAGATTATGCGATGTGCAAGGAAACGGTGGGGATGTGGGAGGCTTTAGGGCTGGATTACAGAGAGATTAAGTGTAATTGCTTGTTATAGTTTATTACCACAACTGAGCTTGCTTACCCCTATAAATCTCGAATAGTTTTTTTATTTCACTTTCACTTTATTTTTTCTATCTGGTATTTGGCTCTATATATTGCATCTATCCATCCTTGAGTGCCCCTCGTCCTCCCAACTGCAACAATAATGTGGTAATGAAATCCTTTGATACCTCTAACTGTTATAGGTACTGAATTTTGTTTAAATTCTTTTACTTGATTAAAATACAAATCAAATAAACATTCTACGCTCCCTCCTTGGGTAGGCGGTACACAATTTTTCCATTTATTATTTCCAAAAAATTCCGTCAATGTTCTTTCTAATTTTACCTTTATAGAATCTTGTTGTTTTGAGCTGTAAACATTTCCCCAGCTCCTTCCTACTCCTGCACACATGTAATTTATAACACTATCTCCCTGCAACTTTATTAAGGTCTGAACTGTACTCCATTTTAACTCTAACCCTTCAGGATCCATTACAGCGAGGAAATGTGTTCGAGGTTCTTCGTTAATTCGATCCAATATTTTTTTTAGAGTGTCGGGGCTATTGCAGTCGTCATTAATAACTGTGCTTTCAGGTAACAATTGCTTAAGCACAGCTGCTTTTTCTGGATCCTGTTCTACTAAAATTATCTCATCAAATTCTTTTCCCCTTCTTGGAACTTTCTCGGCTAAAAGTGCTGAGCCCAACAAAATTTCTTTATGTTTGTTAATCTCTATTTCGTTTAGTCCACTTCCAGCAAATAAATCAATGTATAAAATTCTGTTGAAATTGCTTTTAGCAACGACTGTATAAACGTCAATGTAATATGCGAATATAGCAAGTTTGAGGAGGGTCCAATATCCTTGAGGGTATGCGCTTCCCACAAAACTATAAAGCCTTTTGGCTTCATCTTTGTATCCTGTTAAAGTGGATATTCTATCCTGCCACCACTCAAATGGTGTTTTCCTCCTCGGCATAGATATCCTTGCATCTTTTAAATTTTTTACATTATATAAATTTCGGTTTCAATGACATATTCGGTCAGCTAAAAATCCAAAACCCCTCTAATTTCGGTCAGCATAGTGTTGCCACATCCTACAACCCCACATAAAAGAAAGCTTGAGGAAAATTATTCGTCTGCTTAATAGAACCTACTAGTATTTAATGAATTACTAATACGTTCTATTATATATCACAAAAAATTGTGATAAGAAGCAAGAATAAAAATCTTGATAGTAATGATTTCGGCTTTTTTAACATGGTTGAAAGAGCTCGAGAAGAATGAGAGGCATTGCCAATACGGTTTTGGCAACAGATGCTTATCATCCTCAGTTATACCTCGAGTAACTCCGTAATTACTCAAGATTTAACCTTCGCCTCTAAAACATACTTTATGGTAGGTTATATAATACTTCCGACAATTTAATCTTACATTGTTGTCAGTAATATTTGATTATTCCTGCCTGAGTTTTGAGAATCTAAAAATCATCTCAATCACACAATTTTATCGTTGGTTGTGCTATGCTTTCATTAGATCATAGTAAAAATGTTAAGTGTAAATATATGTACAAGTATTTACTCTTTTTTATATTTTGCATTCGAAAAATATAAATACTTTAAGAAAGCGAAAATAAAATATGAACGTACTCTATACAGATCACGCAAAAGAAAGCATGGCAGAATATGGCGTTTCTGAGGTAGACGTTGAAAATACGTTAGGCAATCCAGAAATGCTATTTCTCGACCTAAAAACTGGTAGATTAGTAGCTGTGAAGAAATGGATTGAAAATAAACATTTAGTTGTGGTTTTTGAGAAGAATGATCCACTTACAATTGTTACAGTGTTTCCCACAAGTAAACTTAATAAAGTTGTTAGAAGAAGAATAGAAAATAATAGGTGGTTGGAGTTATGAAAGTCAGATATGATAAAAAAGCAGACATACTACATCTTAAGTTTTCAGATGCTAAACCCGTAGATTCAGATATGGTGGATGATGATGTAGTTGTTTCTTTCGATGATGATGGTGAAGTTGTAAGTGTGGAAATCTGGAGAGCTAAGGAACTGATTTTACCAGCTTTTTTGGAGTATTTGAAAGAGGTTAGAGAAGTTGTTAAAAGATAATCACAATTTCTACTCACACTTCTTCAATAAGAGCTAAAATCTTGTTAACATCTTTCAACTGCTTCTTTCTAATTTTTACTCAGAATGAGATGTAAGATTATCTGGTGTCCCCTTTCATTTAATCCACTTTTCAGTAATCACATATTTCCCCGAAGGGGGTAACAAAACCAATCCGTGTTTATTGAGTTCATCTAAAGCAGCTTCAATTTCTACAAGAGTTAAGAATTTACTGCACCCCTCAAATGTGTTCTTGTCTAATTCCAATTCACCGATGTCCCATAAATTATTATCCACTAACCTTTTCACGAGAAAATTCAAGAAGTAGAAATTGTGGAAGTGATCATTTGAAGATGCCAAGTTTCAAGAGAAAGTCGTTAAGGCTTTAATTAAAGCTAGCTAGAATGTATAAAGGTAAGAGATCATGTTGTTCTTCCAAAAGATAGTGCATGAATTTTTATATAGTCCTCCTTTATAAAAAGCTTAGTGGGAAACCTTGAGGACAATCACAAAAACAAGTAGAATGAATACAAGGCTCAAGCAATAATCTGTCGGTGATGAAATAAAAAGAAAAGGGGGCTGGAATGCGTAAAAAATTAAGTTTTAACACTTGCTCTATGCAAAATCCTGCTTTCAATTCCGTAAGACACCACATAAGCTATTACTGATGCTATTAAACCTGGAACGACTGGGTAAATCCAGTAAACTTTGTAACAGAAAAGATACCATGCTATAGAAACAATTACTGCTGCAATCATTGAAGTTATTGCTGGTATTTTAGACGGTTTTTCTAAATACAGTGCTGCAACCAATGGAATTAAGAATGTAGCAGTTATCACTGAAAAGCTTAATCCTACAATGACTACTATATACCCAGGAGGATTTACTGCAAGAATTAATGGTAATAACGCAAAGACAAATACGCTAAGCCTTGTAAGCTTTAAAGCCAAGTCATCACTTATCTTTACACCAACTTGAATGAGATCTCTAACAAATGAAGTTGCTAAAACGTGGAGCAACGAATTTATCGTACTCATCGCAGCAGCTATGACTGCTGTCAATAGCAAAGCGCTTAAGCCAATTGGAAAGAGTTTCATTGCTATGAACGGAACAACCAAGTCGGGATTTTTCATATACTTTACTGGATCATCATAATGTGGAATTATTAACCATCCGAAAGGTCCGATGCTGAACACGCATATTGCAAACAAGCCGATTATTAGTGGAGTTAAGACCATACCCTTAGCTATGACTCTCTCATCTTTTGCAGCAATGAATCTGACAACAAGTTGCGGACTTGCAAGCTGAGCAACGCTAATCGCAAAGGTTAAGCTTAAGATGAACGGTATAACCATTCCAGCTTTCATTATTGGTGGTGGAGCTAATTTTCCAAATTCAAAGAGATCTTTCCCGTTTATGACACCATTAAAACTTTGCAATGAATTTATAGCATTAATTGGCCCACCTAAATAAATCATTAGAGTTACGAACAAAGCTATTCCACCAAATAAAATCAGCAATCCTTGAATCAGGTCTGTCATAACAACAGCCCTAAAACCACCAATAGCTGTGTATAACATTACTACTACGCCCGTTATAATCAATCCAGTCTTGTAATCTAAATTCAACATAACTTCAAAGAGGTTTCCCGCTCCTTTGTAAATTGAGATCATGTAAAACTGGAAAAAGAATAATATTACTAAAGCTGCAATCACTTGGGCTAATTTACCATATTTCATCTTAAATAGCTCTGGAATTGTTAAAGCTCCATGCTTGTCGGCTAATTTCTTCATTGGGGGTGCTATTAAAATCCATGCAGCAATTGCAAAGATGATGTGGAACAGTGTTAAAAAGGCTGACCACTGGAATCCAGCTAAAAATCCAAAACCACCACCTCCAAGAAACGCTGCTGTGCTAAAGTAGGTTGCAAAAAAGGAAAAACTGACGACTAAGACACCCAGATTTTTTCCGGCTAAATAGAAGTCAATCAATCCCTTTGTTCTTCTATATTCATAGATTCCAATGAGGACCATTAAAATTATGTATGCTACAAAAACAACTTCTATTATCATTTTCATCAACCTTCCAGCTTTCTTTTAACTTTCACATCTTTTTAGTCTTCTTTAAGGCTACAACGAATCCAAACACAATCAAACAGATTGACGCAACATAAGCTGCTAAAATTACCACAAAACTCACCTCCAATCAAACTCTAACAAGCCTTTTAGCCTTACCTTCAAATCTTTCAATGCTACCGTTTGGTAAAGCGATCAGCTTTGGCCTAAATCCTACAAACTCTTTGATGTCCTTTAAAATCTTTGGTTGTAAATCTTCGCTGCCTTCATAGAAAACTCTAACTCCATTTCCTACTTCAATTTTGTAATGTTTTATTCCATAACTCGCAAGTATTTGCTCGACATCGCTTGGATAAAATTTAACACCCTTGTATATCACCATGTCATCAGTTCTTCCCCTAATTCTTTTTATCGTCAAATGTTCAATTCCACATTCACATTTATCAGTATTAACAACAGCAGAAACCTCTCCACTTTTGTATCTTATGAGGGGCATAGCTTCTCTATTCAATGAAGTGTACACTATCTCTCCCTCTTCACCCTCATCTAAAACTTCCCCCTCCTCATTAACTATTTCCACGATGTAATTGTCTTCCCAAATGTGTAAACCATGTCTATGACTGCATTCAAATCCGACTGTTCCAACACCACCCATTTCTGTTAATCCGGGAATGTCAAAAGCTGTAACATCAAACAGACTCTCAATTTGTTTTCGCATCTCGTCACTCCAAGGTTCTGCCCCCAAAAGCATCTTTTCTAATGCTAAGTCTTTAACATCTATCCCCATCTCCTCTGCAACTTCTGCAATTCTAATGGGATAGCTTGCCGTAGCGCACAAAACTGTTGTATTAAAATCTTTCATGAATTTTATCTGATTTCTCGTATTTCCAGCTCCAATTGGGATTACAAAAGCGTCTATCTCATCTGCTGCGAAATGAAAGCCAAAACCACCATTCCACAAACCAAATGCTGGAGTTATCTGTATAACATCCTTTGAAGTAATATTTGCAATGTAAAACGCTCTGAGCATCATTTCTTTCCATTGATTGACATCGTTTCTTGTGTAAGGAATTATCACCGGCTGACCAGTAGTACCACCGCTCATCTGAATTCTTACAATTTTTTCTTTGCCAACGCAGCACATTTTTAATGGATATGCATTCCTCAAATCTTGTTTTGTTGTTAAAGGCAACTTTACTATGTCTTCAGTTGTTTTAATACTATCAACGTCAATGTTGCATTCCTTAAATTTTTGCCTGTAAAAAGGACAGTTTTGGTAAACGTACTTGATTATAGCCCTGAACCTCTTATTTTTAATTTCCTCAATCTCCTTTTTTGGCAAGAATATCTCTTTTTCAACTTTCTTCTTTTCTAAGTCACTTGTCATTGAAATTCAACTTATTCCTGAGTTTATAAACTTTTCCCATTTTTAAGGAGTGATACTTTAAAATGCGAGTTAGTTGAAATAATTAGTTTAATCCATTATTTTAGATAAAAGCACTTTATCTCCTTTTTTAAACTCCAGAGATTCATCAAACACTATTGTAATCCTATTCTCGCTGATACTTTCTACAACACCAACTTTAAAACATCCTTCTACAACTTTTTCAAAAACATTGTTGTAAATGGCAAGAATTTCTTCTCCTAAGCTTGTTAGAGAAGTTTTACCCCCCTCTTTACCACCTCTCTCTCTTTCAACAACCTTATTTCCCAAAACTCTCTCAATTTTGTTTAGATAATTCCAAACGTATTTATAAGACATTTTCAAACTTTTGGCAGCTTGTGAAATTGAGCCGTGCTCCTTTATTGCCTTAAGAATTTCAGCTCCTCCCTTTCCAATTACGTGCTTACCGTTCTTCTCAATCCAAACTTTGAATTTGACTTCCATTGTTTATTGTTCTTTAAACAAAACATAAATTTTGTTTTAGAGTATCTCTCCTATTTCCCTAAATTCTGAATTTTTAATGTCATTTGAAGAAGTCACTATGACAGAAGTCACAGGCCCACCATTCGAATCGTAATTAAGCTTAGCCTTACCACCAGCAATCGATGCAGCATAATTTGCTATTTCTATTATCCCCCCACTCTTAACTGGAAATATTGAGCTTAATTTACCTTTCTTAACCATTTCAGTAAGCTTTTTGACAGTTTTTATGCTAACTGCCAATTCTTTATTATCCAAAAATTCTAAACCGCTCATGGGCTTTCCAATTAAGTAAATCTTATCACCCCTTTGCGGGATGTTCTTTATTGAAAGGTCCCTCAATCCAATAACTGTGCAGCTCGCTGATGTACTTTTTTGAGCAAAAAAAGGTTCATAGCTTGCAAGAATAATTCTCGCTTTGCAATGTTTTGAAATTTCATTTTTTAAAGCCTTTAGAAATTTTAAAGAATAATCTAAATCATTTGATGTAGAAATCATTATTGCAAGTGGTTCAACAAATCTACAAAGTGCCTCAATGATTACTTGCCTCGCCATCGTCTCTGCTACAAGATCCAAGTTAATCTTAAGTTTATCGTGCTTCAATTCTCCAATACCGCTATAAGACGTTACAAAGATCGTTAAAGATGACATGTTTCCTAAATCAACATTTATAGCATTCCTTTCTTCATAAACATCGACATTTGTTATTGCCGATGGTTTAAAGTAAAAGCCGATGTTTTCCAAAAGCATTAAATAAATTGTTAAAGACTGCCTTATCAACTCCGATCTGGAGGTTAAAAGCTTAGATGATATCCTATCCAACTTTTCAACAATTTCCTCATCTAACCTCAGATTCACAATTCTCTTATTCCTCTTTGCTTTCATCAACTTCTCCAACTTTTTCAACTAAAATTTTAGATTTTACTTTTTCTGAAATTTTATACTCCTCTCCATCTACAAAAATACAATCATTTTTTACCTCTAATATTTTGTCTGGCAATATTCCTATGGATTCAACACTCCTAGGCGAAGCAACAACCTTAAATTTTCCATATTTTACATCCAAAAGTCTTTTAGTTTTAAAACTACAAGATTCACATACGTTACAATTATTTGAAATTAACTCACAAACTTTTTCCACGATTTCATCATTTACGTGATGTTCCAGTTCACAACTCAATTTTTTAGCTTCCTGTTCTTCAATGCCTAGAAAATCTCTGAAAAATATCGTAAAAATGCGATAATATTTTTTTATCTTTTTAGCAATCTCTTCACCCTTAGTTGTTAAAGTTGCACCGTAGTATGGCTGATATTCAATGTATCCCTTATTGCTAAGCTTTACAAGCATTTCAGTGACGCTTGAAGGCCTTATTTTTAGCTTTTTAGCTAAATCACTCGTTTTAGCTACCCTCTTCTCAACTTCTTGAATATCATAAATTGCTTCAAGGTATTCTTCAACTCTCTCCACAAAAATTATTTGAATTAAAATTTAAAAAAATTTGTGGAATTGATCGTTGTGCTTGTTGAAATAAAGATTCCAGAAAATATAGGTTTTGTTGCGAGAGTTATGAAAAATCTTGGCTTCAAAAATTTGTGCTTGTATAAGTGCAACATTGACGAAAAATCATACATAACAGCTTCCCATGCCAAAGATGTATTAGATAAAGCTATTTTTTTAAACAGCTTAAAAGATCTTCACAGTTTTCTATCAAAGTGCAATTTTGTTGTTGGCACAACAGGAGTCGTTGGCAAAGATGAGAAATATCTAAGAAAACCAACTTTTGCACCAGAAGAGCTTAGAATTTTTGGCAAAACAGCTATTCTTTTTGGTAGAGAAGATTTTGGGCTTTTAAACAATGAGTTAGAAATTTGTCATGCTGTTGTTACAATTCCAACTGATGAAAAATACCCGATAATGAACGTTAGCCATGCTGCTGCAATCGTACTTTATGAGATGAAAAAAAAGCTTAGATTTCAAAAAGAAGAGACTACTGAAGAAATGGCTACTGCAAGAGATTTGGAAGTTATTTTAAAAAACATTGAAGAAATGCTTGAGGAAACTTGGTATCCCAAGCATAGATTTAGAAGGACGATCGTTACATTTAGGCGAGTTTTTGGAAGAAGTATGCTGACAAAAAGAGAAGCTTTAACGATAAACGGAGTATTTAGAAAAACGGGAAAATATATTAAAAAACTGAAGCAGAAAAGATTTTAATAATGGCAAAGATGGTTTAATTCATGAAACATGACAAATGGTTGATTATATTTGCCATCAGCTTAATTTCACTACTTGCTTTAACATTCTACTTCTTCTCCCCTTTATTAGACGGAATAGTAATGGGAATAGTCTTTGCATATGTTGCGAAACCGTTTAAAAAAAGATTGGAAAGAATTGGCAGAATCCCTTCAGCAATTCTTGCAACTTTAATTATTATAATACCCATTTCCATCTTGATGTTTTACGGGATTTTCCAAGGAGTGAATCAGGCCGTTTATATAATAACGCATCAGAAGCTATATGAGGAAAAGCTAATAGAAGTTTTAAGAGAAGCCGGTATTGAAAAGGAATACATAATGCAAATTAAAGGTATTTTTCCAAGTTTACTTTCAATAATTCAAAGTGCTTTAAGAATTTCCGCCTTAGATGTTACAGTTAAAGCCATAATGTTCCTAATGAATTTCTTAATATCTGCAATAGTATGTTTCTATGCTTTGCTAGATTCTGAGAATTTTATGAAAAGAACTATGAAAATTTTACCTGAAGAGAGAAGAGATGAATTTGAAAAATTTGTAGAAGAGTTAGATGAAACATTCTTAGGCCTTTGGTTTGGCAACTTTGTAGTTGCGATGCTAATTGGACTTGCAAGTATTCCCTTTTTTCTTTATTTCAAAATTCCATTTGCACCACTATTGTCTGGCTTAATGTTCTTAGCAGCATTGATACCAATTTTTGCTGAATGGATGATACTCGTTCCAGTATTTTTGTATTTAGCAACACAAAACATTTCAACGGCAATTTGGTTTATCGTAATAGGTTTCACATTTTTGTATTTCTTGCCCGAGATTATTTTGAGACCATACTTTGTTGGTTACACATCAAAAATTCATCCACTCGTTTTAATGCTCTCCTTCATTGGAGGAGCTGTAGTAGGTGGGGTTTCTGGATTTTTTATTGCCCCAATGGTGGCAGGACTTATCACTGCTGTTTACAATTATTACACCCAATAACATTTCCAAAAACTTTTAAACTTGTTACAGTTTTAAAAACATGGGCAAAACGATTGCAGAAAAGATTTTAAGTGAGAAAAGTGGAAAAGATGCTTACGCTGGAGATATTGTAATTGCTAAAATCGATCAAATTGCATTGCAAGATGGAACCGCTCCTTTGGCAATAAGACAATTAACGAATTTAAAAGTTGAAATTAAAGCTGCAGAAATAACACACTTTTTTGTTGATCATGCTTCTCCCTCTCCAAGAAAAGAGCTTAGTAACGATCAGAAATTTATAAAAGAGTTTTCAGACAAAATTGGAGCTGATTTTAATAAAGCTGGAGAGGGAATAATACATCAGCTTATGGTTGAAAGGCACGTTAACCCCGGAGATTTGGTTATCGGTGCAGATAGCCATACCTGCACCTATGGCGCTTTGTCAGCCTTCGCAACCGGAATGGGCTCAACAGATGTTGCAATTGCAATTGCCCTGGGGAAAAATTGGTTTAGAGTTCCCGAAACGTTTAAAATTGTTGTAGATGGTGAATTTAAAAAGGGAGTTTACCCAAAAGATTTAATTTTATGGATAATTGGAAAATTAGGTGTAGATGGTGCAACTTACAAAGCTTTAGAATTTCACGGCGATGCAATTGACAAAATGGAGATGGATGGAAGGTTAACCATGGCAAACATGGCTATTGAATGTGGAGCAAAAGCTGGTTTGTTTAAGTCTGACAAGATTGCAGAGGACTTTTTAGCAAAACATGGTAGGCAAAACAAATTCAGAGAAATAAAGCCTGATAAAGATGCAACTTATGAAAAAGAACTGTTTTTTGATGTTTCAGATTTAGAGCCGGTCGTTTCTAAGCCACACAACGTTGACAATATTGCATTCATATCCGAGGTTGAGGGTATTGAAGTTGACCAAGTTTTCATTGGCACATGCACAAATGGAAGGCTATCTGATATCGAGATTGCTGCAAAAATTTTGAAAGGTAAAAAGGTAAATAGAGACGTTCGACTAATTGTTGCCCCAGCATCAAGAAAAATCTATTTACAGGCTTTAAAGCTAGGATATCTAGAAACCATAGTAAATGCCGGTGGACTAATCATTCCTCCGGGATGCGGCCCGTGTGTTGGAATTCACCAAGGCGTACTTGCAGACGGAGAAGTTTGCCTATCCACACAAAACAGGAATTTTAAAGGTAGAATGGGGAATCCTGAGTCATTTATATACTTAGCTTCTCCAGCAACAGCTGCAGCAACAGCTATAGAAGGAAAGATAGCTGATCCGAGAAGATACTTGTGACTCAAAAAAGTTTAAAACCAAGCGCAAGTTTTAAAACTATAAAATTTAAAATTTGAAAGGTGGGCCCGTGGTCTAGTGGTTATGACGTCGCCTTCACACGGCGAAGGTCGGGAGTTCGAATCTCCCCGGGCCCATGCTTATAATGTTTTTGCTTGATTGTCTTACCAAGTTTTGGAGATTTTTCAGAAGTTTTAGCACGAATCCAGCCGTACTTTACTCTGCGTCGCCAAGCAGGAATAGATTGAATGTCACTTCTTGAAAAGAAGTTCCTGCAAAACCCATCATCTTAATGCAATAAAAATTTGCTTGGAACTTTAAGCCTTAGCACAATAAAAAACAGTACTTACAAATGCAATAAAGGCAAGCAATTAAGGTATAGGTTACAGCTTATCTTTCATATATATGAGTATCTAAATAAAATAAAGCTTATATAAAACTAAAGCTTAATATAAGTAACGTGAAAATTGGTAAAATTATATTTGAATGGACAGAGGAAATCCCTCCTACTTCGAGAGTTGTTGATCCACTTGGGATTTGGGCAGAGCACCTCTATATCCAAGATGAATTTACAACAGGGATAACATCTGTCACAAGAAGAGCTCGCTACTACACACTCTTAAGCTATTATTTCTATGAACGATTCAAGAGAAATAAGAAGACTATCAACTTTGATAAGCTGGAGAAACTTCTGATCCTCGCAGCAGTGACGCATCATGGCTGGAATCTGAACGTTCGGGAGATACAGAACGTTTTTGACAGATACACGATGTCCAATAAATGGAATCAGGATTCTGATTTCTTCGATCTCACTCCGAAAATCCGTAACTATGGCTACAACTATTATAATCGTCAGATGGAAAGGCTGAAATGTGTTTGGAAAACGCTAGATAACAAAATTATCATAACAACTGTTTGTGAAGAACTAGCAAGTACGCTGGAAGGAACACCTTCACACATTTTAGAAAGTGATAAAATCTCCAGAGAAGACATAAAGAAAATTCAGTTTTTGTGTCCATGCATGGTAAAGAAAAATGAGAAAGAGCGAAGCATCCTTGAAAAACTATTTTTCGGATTTATAAGAGTAGAGAATGAAGATTGGGTCATAGATTACGAGGCTTTTGAAAAATTCATGAGCGCAGGTGGTATAAAACTGACATTCAACTATCCGCCAAAAGACGAGGAAGATTTCTACATAATGCGAAGAGGATCACTTCTCCTCTTCTTAAAAATCATAGGAGAGACAACACCTCCAGAAGACAAGTTTAGGAGGTACGTGTGGGATGCTGTGTATTTCCTACAGAACCGAGAAAATGCGGAGCTTATAAAGTACGGAAAACTAGAGATTTTCAGATATTACTGGGAAATTCTGCATCTGAATGTTTATTACCTCTACGCTCTAGAAAAGCTGCTTGAAGCAATCCAATATGCAGTTAAGAGCCAAAACAGCGTAATGCGGAACGAGCTTTTTGAGATAATGGATCTCGAGGGTAATATAGAAGCACTTAAAGAGGATCTAGATATAAAGAAAGATACCATAACTCTCAATAAGATTTCTGAAGCTATCTGGAGCATCAATAAAAAAGATCGTACAGATCTAACTGTAGAATTCAACGAGTCGTTTGTTTATGACAGGTTAGAAGAGAGTAGCTATGAGAAAATTCTTAAATGGGTTTTTCTCATGTTCTCTCTGCTTTCCTGCAGACTAAGACAGCTAGAAACGAGTATAATCAGGGAGAGTTCATCTCGACTCTACATCAAAAACTTATTTTCGCCAGAAATGTTGAACATAGATTTGGCCTCATTTGGAAAAGGCCTGATTAATAGCGTGATAAACACACACTTGATGGAATCTATGCTGAGATGGTCTGACCAAGATACTCGAAACTGGATATTCATAGAAGAAGATGGTATACTTCAGTACGCGAGACTGAGACCATTTGAAGCTAGACCACGCGATAACAGATGGCCTAGCATTAGGAGTATACTGGAGGATCTGGATTTTCTGGAAACGAGTAACAAAAAGATTTATCTCACAAGGAGGGGTGAAGATTGGCTGTCAAAAATCGAACAAACCTGATAAAGGAATTTTTAAAGGAGAAAAACAACCACCTAATACTTCTCACTACCTATTCCTTTGACCCCGTCTTTTTCGACTACTTTTTGTATCCTGAGCTTGCTAGAAACAATCCTTTTGCTGAAGTTGTGATATTCGTCGACGGATACACCTACCAGCAGACTTATCCGAAGTTTACTCCCAAAACAGGTACCGAATACCGTCTAGTTCCCGTCTATCAGAAAGGTGGTGTCTTTCACCCCAAAATAGGAATCTTCTACTCAAGAGAGAAAGACAGAGCCAAGGTGTTTATAGGTAGCGCCAATCTTACTCTGGCTGGGTTTACAAGAAACGCGGAAGTTGTCCTTCAGATTGAATATACGCCTGCCAAGGGCTCTTCTTTTCTCCACGACCTCCTAGAGCTGTTTTTGAAACTTTTTGAAAGCGGGAGGTGTGTAGACAGTGAAGTTCGCAGAGTGTTAGAAAATAGGTACGAAGAGCTATCGGAGGGTGGAAGTTCGGAACGCTCAGAAGTCTGGATATTCCATAACCTTACGAAACCCATACTTGATCAGATCTGCGATGCCGTAGAAGGAAAGAAATTCTCGCGCATGGTTGTAGTAGCCCCCTACTTTTCCAGTGATGCTAAGAACCTTCTCGCGCAGCTCCGAGATTGTCTGGGTGTTGAGGAAATTATAATCGGTGTTCAGAAAAAGAACCACAACCTTGAACCCGAAACTGTATCAAGATACTTGGAGTCAGCAAGAGAGCTTGGACTGAGGCTCGAGTTTAGAGAGGCTGTTTTCAGTGAGAAAAACAGAAGAATACACGCAAAGCTAATTCAACTCGATGGAATAGATGGTAGCTTCCTGATAGTCGGATCCCCGAACTTCACTGAGCCAGCTCTGCTTTCTGTATCAGAAAACGGTAACTTGGAAACGGCTGTACTTCTGAGCAAGGATCTTGAAAATATTGTTGATGAAATCCAGTTCAAAGAACTGCAGTTTTCGGATGATTTCTGGGGTAAAAGTGCTGAACACGAAGAAAAAGGTAAACGCCTTCTGAAGGTATATTCAGCCGAGTACGACGAAATTGACAGAAAATTGCTGATACATTTAGAACCCATAACTTGTAAGTTCTCTTGCAAGGTGCACTACGAAAATGATGAGGAGGAAGAATGGGAGTATAATGCACCTGAAGCTCTAATTACAATAACTCTCGGAAAACCATCAAATCCAAAAGAAGTGGTAATCAAGGCAGAGGATGGTAGGAGTGCGGTAATCAGAATCTACAATGCTGATTCCTTCAAACGACTTGTAAGAAGAGGCAGACGTCTGACGATAAGAGAAGTATTACGGGTCATTGAATCGAGACCGTCTATCGATCTGGACGAAATTCTTCTCTTGGTCAACAGACTCGTACCTCTGGAAGCTATGGGTAGTGATATTTCCGTCAGAGAGGTTGGCAGGTCTGTGACGACATCGCGGAAGAGAACGTTTGAACCGTCCAAAAAGTCAGTAGGAGGGACTTCGATCGAAAGCATAGTGATGAAATTAGAGAAAACTGTGAAGAGGTTCTTGAAAACAAGAGCTGCGCAGAGAGAGATGGAGATGAGAATTGAAGACATGGATGAAGGTGATGTAGATACACAGAATGAAGGAAAGTCAATAGATTCCGGGAAAAAAGACCAGAGAGATTACAGAAAAGATATCCTTAGACACCTCAAAACACTCTGGAATCAACTCTACAGTAAAGAAGACAGTAATCGAAACTTGGAGATAGCAACAGTAGTAGCAGAAGTTGTACTCAGAATACTCCTGTGTGAGTATAACCAAGATTTCTTCATGGAATTCAAGAGAATACTGGATGAGTATCTAGAAGATCTCGAAACTTCCAGTATAGATAGAGGGGCTCTCAAAGATTTCTTCCTCAGTCTACTCAAACTGCATTACGTCTCAAATTGCACAATTTACGAAATAAATGATACTTATGATTTTCTTGACCAACCTTACAAGTTTATCCGAGATTTGTTTGACTACAGGACATTTACACATCCTGAAATTTTCAATGAAATAAGGAGCAGATTTGTAGAGTTTATTATACAGGGTGTTAAGGAGAACATTGGTAAGGAATTTAATGCTGAAAAATTTATGGTTTTTTACGGCAACCTTGTAGCTAGCAGTCTCTCTCCCAGCAGTGTCTCGGAAGGAGTGAGAACTCTGGTCAAAAATCTTGTCTATAGCAGTAACGAAGACGTTAAGAAAGTAAGTTACTACACGCTTCTGAATTTCAAAGAGATCCAACTTTCTTACAGCTCTTCTGTAAGAGATGAGATCAGAGAAATTCTAGCGACTGAAAAACTTGAAGAAAGAACTTCCAAGCTATTAGAAGGCGTTGCCAATAAATAAATGTGTTTACAAAGCGTTTTTCTATTATTAGCTGGTAACCCACGCAAAACTCCTTTACTATCGGATAGTGATCAACCATTTTTTTTTCTGCAATCCTAGTAAGAGTATAGTACTTTTTTAAACAGCTTTTCAGGGTATACTCTGTACTATCCAAACTTTTACAGTTTTTTGAGTCGTCTCTTTTTACTTTTTTCTATAAAACCATAGTAGGTGTTCAACTTTGTAGTTTGTGAGTCTCTTTATGTTAAAAAATTTAAAACTACGCTGTAAGTTTTTTAATCAAAATTTTAAAAACTATTTGTCCTCAACACCTCTTTCAGTTATCTTGAATACTGCCTCACCTTCAGGCAGATGTGGAGAGTCAATCAGCCTTGCAACCCTTAGCTCTCCCTTACTCTTTCTCAAGTAAACTCTAAAAGTGGCTGTATGAGCTACGATATGTCCTCCTACCGGTCTTGTAGGATCGCCATAAAAAGTATCGGGTTTTGCTTGAACTTGATTTGTAACAACAATAGCAGCATTGAACAAATCCCCAAATTTCATTAGATCGTGCAGGTGTCTATTCAGCTTTTGTTGTCTATCCGCCAAAGTCCCCCTTCCAACGTATTCAGCTCTAAAATGCGATGTTAAAGAATCCACAATTAGCAGTCTAACTTCCTTTCCTTCTTTTTTAAGCTTGTTTGCAAGCTCTTTTGCATTGTCAACTAACAACATTTGATGATTTGAGTTGTAAGCCTGAGCTACAAAGATGTTTTTCAAAACTTCCTTTGGATCTAAACCTTTTGCCTCAGCCATCTGGATTATTCTTTCTGGCCTGAAAGTGTTTTCAGTGTCTATAACAATTACTGCTCCATTTAATCCCCCATTTTCTTTTGGCATTTGAACGTTAACAGCTAATTGATGGCATATTTGCGTCTTACCACTTCCAAATTCTCCGAAAAGCTCTGTAATAGACTGAGTTTCTACACCACCGCCTAAAAGCTCATCCAAACTTTTACTGCCCGTAGTTATTTTCCCAACCTTCTTTCTTCTCTCAAGAATGGTATCCCCAGTTTCAAATCCACCAATGTCTGCAAATTTTCTAGCAGCTGCGATTATTTTTGCAGCAGTAGATTCGCCAATTTCTGCAGCAGCACTGAGTTCAGCAGGAGATGCAACTCCAACAGCTTCAATCGTTGTAAATCCAGCCTCTCTCAACTTTCTTGCAGTTTCAGGACCCACACCGGGCAAATCTTCTAAATCTATTATTTTTTCCTCAATCACTTCATCTTTAACCTTATTTTCTCTAACCTTACTTTTACCCATTCTTTTCACCTTATAACCTTAAGGCTTTATTTAGGTATAAATAGTTAAAGCTACGTTTTTTCAAAACATATTTTAAATAAAACATCCAAGTTTTAGCATGTCTAAGTTTGAGATGTATGACAAATACGTTAATCGTGACTACAAGCCTGACTATGACAACGATGTTATTGCTGTTTTCAGAATAAAACCTGCAAAAGGATTTAGCATTGATGATGCCGCTGGTGCAGTAGCAGCAGAAAGTAGTACAGGAACGTGGACGAGTCTTTACAACTGGTATGATGAAAAAAGAGTGGAAAAACTCTCAGCTAAGGCCTATGAGTTCAATGAGATTGGAGATTTTTGGATAGTTAAGATAGCATACCCACTTGAACTTTTTGAACCACACAACATACCGGGATTTTTAGCAGCAATAGCGGGCAACGTTTTTGGAATGAAAAGGATTTCCGGATTAAGATTAGAGGACATTTACTTGCCCAAAAAATTCCTTGAAAAATTTAAGGGCCCAATAAAAGGGAAAGATGGCGTAAAGAAGTTGTTTGGAATAATAGACAGACCAATTGTTGGAACTGTTCCTAAACCAAAGATTGGTTATTCAGCAGATGAAGTTGGAAAGCTTGCATACGAGCTGCTTACTGGTGGAATGGACTACATAAAAGATGATGAGAACATTACAAGTCCAGATTATTGCAAATTCGAAAAGAGAGCTGAGGTTATAACAAGGGTTATAGAAAAAGTTGAGAATGAAACTGGAGAGAGAAAGTCTTGGTTTGCTAACATAACAGCAGATGTTAGGGAGATGGAAAAAAGATTGAAATTGGTAGCTGATTTCAACAATCCACATGTTATGGTTGACGTTGTTATAGTTGGATGGAGTGCTTTAGAATACATAAGAGATCTGGCAGCGGACTACGATTTAGCAATACATGGGCATAGAGCTATGCATGCCGCGTTTACGAGAAATCCATATCACGGCATTTCCATGTTTGTTCTCGCAAAGCTGTATCGTACAATAGGCATAGACCAGCTCCACATAGGAACTGCTGGAGCAGGAAAACTTGAAGGGAAAAAGCAGGAAGTTGTACAATTTGCCAGAATTTTTAGCAAAGAATCTTATTGTCCAGAGAGCAAAGATGTTTTCCATTTAAAACAGGACTTTTATCACATAAAACCAGCTATGCCGGTATCCTCTGGTGGGTTGCACCCCGGAAACTTAGAGCCAGTAATTGATGCTCTCGGCAAGGAAATTGTAATTCAGGTTGGAGGTGGTGTTTTAGGGCATCCAGATGGTCCTTTAGCTGGAGCTAAAGCTGTAAGGCAAGCTTTGGATGCTATAACACAAGGAATACCCCTCGAAGACTATGCAAAAACACATTCTGAGCTTGCAAGAGCTTTAGAAAAATGGGGAAGAGTTAAACCAGTTTAAGGATGCGTATAAATTGCCGTTAACCTTTCACCATCAAATTTCTCAAGTTTGCAGAAGGCGAATCTCTCGAATTGAACAACTTTGTCGATGTCGTTCAACGCATTTTTTTCTGCCAAGCCTTTATAATTTTCAAATCCTAAAACGATGCATGGAATTGCATCATCCTTTGACAACCAGTGAATGATGTTCTTACCCTTCTTAACTCCCTTTAACTCGTAGCCAACAAATTCTGCCTTTCCTTTTTCTTTGTCAATCAACTTTATGTTGCAGAAATCCTTCAATCTGAAAATTTCACCCTCATTAAACCTTTCAAAATCGTTCTTTGTTATATAGACAATATTACTCCCCTTTAGTACTCTAAACCTATCTTTATTACTCGGATTTAGTGGAATCTTAACGTCTCTTGACTCGACTCCTTCAATTTTTATTTCAATTGGATCCCATACAAAAAAGTATCTGTTTGCCTTTACATCAATCAACTTTCTATTTTCCGCATACAGATTTTTCATGCTGACTGCTACATCATTCTCGCCAACACCCAAAGAGATAAAAAACTTCCTTATGGCCTCAGCTTCAAAGCCTCTCCTCCTCAAAGCCTTTAGCGTTGGCAACCTTGGATCATCCCATCCAGAATATTTTCCAGCTTCAATTTCTTTCTTTATGCTACTTGTCGAAAGTTTGCCAAATTCGTGAATTTTTACCCTTCCCCAGTGTTTTGTAATTGGATACTGCCAGCTAAAGTAATCGTAGATGTACCTTTGCCTCCTTTCAGAATCTATCAGATCCTTTCCCCTTATTATATGCGTCACACCACTCAAATGATCCTCAATTGCCGATTCAAAATCTAAGGTTGGATAAACGTGAAATGAGTCTCCAACTAAAGGATGGGGCTCATAAATTATTCTAAAAGCTACCCAATCACGTATTGCTGGATCTTTGTGCTTCATATCTGTTTTAATTCTTATTACAACCTCTCCTTCTTTGTATTTACCATCAAGCATGTCTTTCCAGATATCTAATGCTTTTTCACAACTTATGTTTCTGTGTGGGCATTCAATTCCGCTATCCCTAAATTTCTTAAATTCTTCCTTTGAGCAAAAGCAAGGATAAGCTCTCCCCATTTTTAGCAACTTTTCAATGTATTCGTAATATACTGGAATCCTTTTCGATGCATAGATTATTTTGTCAGGCTCATAACCTAACCATTTACAATCATCTATGTACCAATCGTAAGCTTCAACCAT
>JAGGXN010000214.1 GCA_021163065.1 Archaeoglobaceae archaeon
AGGGCTCGTCTCCGATTCCATCGTTATTGCTATCAAAGCCTTTATAATCGCTCCAGTAGTTGCCCAAATAACTGGTGAAGGTTTTGCCGTTGTACTGATATGTTATTGGTTTGGATGAGTTGAAGTAATTTATTGAGCCGAATGTGGCGATGTTGTTGGTGTTGTTGAAGTTGTTGAGGTAGATTGTGTTGTTGTTTGAATCATCTGAATATATTCCAGCTCCGTACATTCCACACCAACTATTGTTTTCAATATTGTTGTTTGTTATTGAATTGTCGTTTGAATTATCCAAATCTATTCCAAAATCATTGTTAGTAATATTGTTGTTTGTTATTATATTGTCGTTTGAACTATACAAGCGTATTCCACGATGATTGTTAATAATATTGTTCTTTGTTATTAAATTGTCGTTAGAACCAGACAAACCTATTCCACACCAACTATTGTTTTCAATATTGTTCTTTGATATTATATTGCTGCTTGAAAACGAGTATATTCCATAATCATTGTTATTTTCAATATTATTGTTTGTTATTATATTGCTGCTTGAATTAGACAACCATACTCCCCAACTATTGTTTTCAATATTATTATTCGTTATTGAATTGCTGCTTGAATTAGACAACCATATTCCCTCACTATTGTTTTCAATATTATTATTTGTTATTATATTGTCGTTTGAAACAATCAAGCGTATTCCAATTCCACACTTTCCACACCAACCATTGTATTCAATATTATTGTTCGTTATTGTATTGTTGTTTGAATCATCCAAGTGTATTTCATAATGATTGTTAATAATATTATTATTCGTTATTGAATTGTTGTTTGAATTAGACAACCATATTCCATACCAATTGTTTTCAACAACATTATTTTCTATCCTGCTGTTGTTAGTATACCAAAACTCAACTCCAACTGTTGTATTTGACAAATTCAAGTTTTTAACAGTTATATTGTTACACTTAACAGCTATTATCTGTCCAGCATTACTTACAACATAGTCATTTACGTTTTCCAAATAGATTAAGGGTTTTCCATTGACTGTGTTGTTTGTTACTCTGTTGTTGTACGAATCAGATATGCTCAATCCATCGTTTGTGAATTTGTTGTTCGTTATTGAATTGTTGTTTGAATTAGACAAGTGTATTCCATACCAATCATTGTTTTCAATATTATTATTCGTTATTGAATTGCTGCTTGAATTAGACAACCATATTCCCTTACTATTGTTTTCAATATTGTTGTTTGTTATTATATTGTCGTTTGAAACAATCAAGCGTATTCCAATTCCACACTTTCCACACCAACCATTGTATTCAATATTGTTGTTTGAAAATGAAAACGAGTATATTCCATACCATTCGTTGTTAATAATATTGTTGTTCGTTATTGTGTTGTTGTTTGAATTCCACAAGTGTATTCCACATTCATTGTTTGTAACATTATTGTTTGTTATTACACTATTATTTGCTTCTATGTATATTCCCGCGCTTATGTAACCTGCAGCAGCAGCACCCGTAATAGTAAACCCTGAAATAGTCACATTGTCAGCTGTAATTTCAAATACATTATCATAACTTCTTACAGCTTGAACAATGCAATTAGCCGATCCATTTTCAGAAATTATCGTTACAGACTTGTTAACCTTTACATTTTCAACGTATGTACCATCTTTAACTACAATTGTCTCTCCCGGCGATGCTGCGTTGATTGCTTGCTGGATTGTTGGATAGTCGTTTGGGACAATTATTTTTGCTTCTGCTTGGGTTGTTAAAGCTAATGCTATTAATACAGCTAAACCCAAAAGCAGAATTCTCACCAAACCACCTTTGATTAATTGTTATGGATATACTTAAGATTTTCGATTTTGTTTTGATATTTATTTTCATGAAATTTCGTTTACAGCTTTTTCAAGTTATACTCATTGTAGCTCAGCACTATGAGAACATTTTCCTAGAATCGATTTTTACAAAAGGGGAGGTAAAAATCGAGAGGGCTTATTTTTGCACATTAATGGTATTTCAAATCTATTTATCAATTTCCATTTCTGCTTAAATTGATTAGCTTTTACTTATGCGTTTTTAATAACTTCCATGAGTCATGTGTATTACTATATTACTATACATATAAACCTAAAAGAAGAAAATTAACTTTGCTTGTTAATAAAAAATTTAATCGAGCTTGCTAAGGCTAGGGGAATTAATCTCTCTAAATTTATGGAACACAAGCTGAAAGAAGAGCTTTTTCAAGAAACAAATTCATGCGGGGGGTGGGATTTGAACCCACGAACCCCTACGGGACGGGACCCTGAATCCCGCGCCTTTGTCCGCTCGGCAACCCCCGCTTGGGTTAAAGCGTAACGTCTCTAAAGTTAAAACTTTCTCTATCGGCAACTTATTTAACTCTAACTTTTGATTTTGAAAAGGTGAGGTTAGATGGATTTAGAGGGTTATGCAAGGAAAATGCTTGAAAAAGGAGAAGAAAAAGTTTTAGAGAAGTTGAAAGAAAGGATTATTGAAATAAAAGGATGGGATGCTAAGAAAGCTGAAAGTTGGGCTAAAGCTGTTGTGGTTGAGGTAAAAAATGCTTACTCAAAGTCATCTGAACTTTTGGATTATTACAAAAGCGGTGTTTCAATGGGAGAGTTTGGTGTTGGTAGTAGAGGGAAGGGGGACTTTTACGTTCACAGCAAGATAGCTGAGGTTATTGGAGAAACAACAGCGTTAGTCTCAACAAAAGATTTAGATGATGCTGGAGTTGTTAAATACAATGGAATATATATATCTGTTGCAATAGATGGAATTCATTCCAGATTGAGTGAATTTCCATTTATTGCAGGATTCCACGTTACGAGAGCGGCGATGAGGGATGTTTATGTTATGGGTGCAAGACCAATAGCAGTCTTTTCAGATATACATATTGCAGATGATGGAGATGTTTCAAAAATCTTTGATCACATTGCTGGAATTGCTGCAATTTGTGAATTGACAAATGTTCCGTTAGTTAGTGGTTCAACATTGAGAATTGGTGGTGACATGGTAATTGGAGAAAGAATGACTGGTGGAGTTGGTTGTGTAGGCATTTCCGACTACATAACTCCAAGAAAGAATGCCAAAGCTGGAGATGTAATTTTGCTGACAGAAGGAGCTGGAGGTGGAACGATAGCAACGACTGCAATATATTATGGAATGCACAAAATCGTTGATGAAACGATAAATATCGATTTTATCAGGGCATGTGAGGCTATTTTCAATGAAGACTTGGTTAAAAAGATTCATTCAATGAGCGATGTTACGAATGGTGGCATAAGAGGTGATGCAGAGGAAATCTCGAGAGTTTCTAAGAACGCTCTGGTTTTTGATTACGAGAAAGTTAGAAGTTGTGTAAACAAAAGGGTATTGAATATGCTTGATGAACTGGAGATTGATTTTATGGGTGTTTCGATTGATTCTTTGATGGTTATCTGCGATGAAGATTTAGCCAAAGATGTAATGAATGCTGTTAAGAAGGTTGGCGTTAGAATTGAAGAAGTTGGATGGGTTGAAAAGGGAGAGGGAGCATTTGTAGTTGAAAATGGGATAAAAAAGCCGATTAAACCAAAGTTTAGGGAGTCTGCATACACACCGTTAAAAAAAGTGGTTGGAGAACAGACTCCAAAAAATTTTGAGGAGATGAGAAAACAAGTTGACAAAGCGGTTTTAAAGGCTATTGAAAAGAAGAGAAAGGTTGTAGAGATGTTAAGGCAATCAACAACAAAACTTATCTAATGCTGTTTACAATTAGAAAATAATGAGGAGTTACGAAGAGCTATTAGAAAAGGCAATTAAGGAGTTACCAAAGGAAGTAAAAAAATCGGAGAGATTTGAAATTCCGAAAGCTATTGTGCAAAGAGAAGGAAACAAAACTATTATAAAGAATTTCTCGCAGATAGCTAAGGCGATAAACAGGAGTGAAGAACATCTTTACAAGTACATTGTAAAATCTATGGGTACTGCCGGTTTACTGGAATCTGGCAGAGTTGTGTTGCAGGGTAAGTTTAGTAGAGACGAGGTTCAGAAAGAAATAGAGGATTACGTTAAAACTTACGTTCTCTGCAAGGAGTGTAATTCCCCAGATACGGAGTTTATTAGAGAAGAAAGAGTGCTGATGGTTCGTTGCTTAGCTTGTGGCGCTAAACATCCGGTAAAGGGGATTTAGTTGTTCAGAATGAAAATTTATAGAGTCAAGGGGGAAATACTTGTAGCCGTTTGCGATTCTGAAATAGTTGGCAAAACGTTTAGGGAAGGAGAATTGAAAATAGAAATTAAGGAAGGTTTTTATGGCGACTCTGAGGTTGGGGAGGAAGAAGTGAAGAATGCTTTAAAAAGGGCTACGATAGCAAACATAACTGGAAAAAAAGCGGTAAATCTTGCAATTAAAATTGGAGTGATAGATAAAAGAAATGTTTTGAAAATTGGCGATTGTTTGCATGCTCAAATGGTAGTAATGTAAGCAATATTTTTTAAGTTTTAAGCAAAATATAAATTGGTGGTTGTATGTGTGAGTCCAAAGTATTTTTGATTAGAGATGGTAGAGAAGAGTTGTTGATGGAAGATGTAACAAGAATCGAGATTGAGGGAGATAAGCTAAAAATCTACGGCATCTTAGGTGAGAAAAAAGAGTTAGAAGGTAAGGTTGTTTTAATGGATTTAATCGGCCACAAAATTGTTTTGGAGGGGTAGAATGATTAAGGTTGCGATAAATGGTTACGGAACCATAGGTAAGAGGGTTGCCGATGCTGTAAACTGTCAGAAGGACATGGAGGTTGTTGGCGTTACAAAGACAAAACCCGATTTTGAAGCTAAGTTAGCCGTTAAAAAAGGATATAAGCTTTATGCGGCAATTCCAGAGAGATTGAAGGTTTTTGAAGATGCAGGTATTAAAGTTGAGGGTACAATAGAGGACTTAATTGAGAAGGCAGATGTCGTGATAGATTGTAGTCCAAACAAGGTTGGAGCGGAAAATAAGGCAAAGTATTATGAAAAAGCTGGAATAAAGGCTATATTCCAAGGAGGAGAGAAAAAAGACGTTGCAGAAGTGTCATTCAACGCCTTATCAAACTATGATATGGCTAAGGGAAAGAAATTCGTTAGAGTTGTAAGCTGTAACACAACTGGATTAACAAGGCTTTTGTATTTAATCAAGGAAAATTTTGGAATAAAGAAAGTCAGGGCTACGATGATTAGAAGGGTTGTTGATCCAAAAGAAGATAAAAAGGGACTCGTTAATGGGATAATGCCAAATCCTGTTAAATTGCCATCCCATCATGGTCCAGACGTTCAAACGGTTTTGGATGTGAACATTACAACTACAGCTTTCAAAGTTCCAACAACGTTGATGCATGTGCATTCAATAAACATCGAGCTCGAGTCAGATGCTAAAAACGAAGATGTTATTGCTGTATTGGAAAACGAGCCGAGAATCATGCTTGTTTCTGAAGAAGAAGGATTCACATCAACGACAAAGGTGATTGAGTATGCGAGGGAATGTAGAATGAGATATGATATCTTTGAAAACGTTGTCTGGAGAGACTCCATTTCCATTGTTGATGGAGAGCTTTACGTTACGCAAGCTATACATCAAGAAGCGATCGTAGTTCCGGAAAACGTTGATGCAATAAGAGCGATGTTTGAATTAGCTGAAAGGGATGAAAGCATGAAGATAACGAACGAAAGCTTGGGAATTTGCTGATTTTTTAAATTTTTAAATAATTTATAAATAAGTTAGAGTATAATTTATAACCTTACTTTACGTACTTCTGGAATGCCATACTCTTTTCTCCATTTGGAAAGCAGTTCGTTGAATAACTTTTTCAGTTCGTTACATTTATTAATTAGTTCATTCTTAGTTTCCCTAATTTCGTTTAAGAGACTGTTATCCAATTTTATTTCCTTAGCAACTTCATCTATCTCATTCAAAAACGTTTTTAGTTCTGTTTCTTCAATGTCTACTGATTCTTTATTTAACTCTATAGAGTAAAATTTTATCAATTTATTTCTTGTTGCATCGTCAATTAATTTCAACATTGTAGCATTAATTAACAAAATCTCAAGAATAATCAGCGCCTTGTCTTCGTTGTATGTCTTTAACTCCCTTGCTTTAGATTTGAACAAATCAAGATACTCTAAAATATCTCTATGAGCCTTATCTATCAATTCCTTCATTATTCTGACGTCGGAATTAATTTCAGTAGATAGTCTTCTAATTCTTTCCGCATATGATTTCATCACATCGTAATCTAAAAGCCAGTCTATCTCTTCTATTTCTCTGAGATTTACACTTAAGTTGTATTCCAACTTCTTAACTTCTTATACGAATAGTAAACTCTCTCATGTAAAGAATGTCCGTATTCTAATTCTATTTTTAATCTCAAAATGTTTCCCTCCAAAGTTGTTATCAAATGTTCTATTTTCGGTTTAATTGAAGAAGATATTAAGCTAGCTTTCTTCTCCTTTTCAATATGTAAAATCTGTTTCCGTGTTGAATAGGCATACCAAGCTGTTATAACAATCAAGGTGTAGGTTAAAATTAGATTAACATCAGATGGTGATAGGAAGTCCTTGTAATAGTACAAAATTACCACTAATCCAATGAGCCAAAGAATGAAAAATGACAAAGCATCTTTAATGTCTCCAAATTTCATGTTATGGCATCTTTATTGAAATAAATAAATATTTCCAATCAATCTACGACTTCAATTTCTATTTCTTCCCCTTTTCTATTGTAGCATTTCCAATCATTTTCGCCATAGGGGTA